>AEVK01000219.1 GCA_000209515.2 gamma proteobacterium IMCC1989 | reverse complement strand
CCGCCGAAGCGCAGCCGATATTGCTTGAGAATATGTGGGGGGCGATTAGTGGGTTGCTGGGGGAGAAGTGAGATTAGAGGATTGGGATGTAGCCGCTGGCAAACCCAATGATCGACAATCTACGCGACGTGTGGTGAGATACATTGATTTCACTTTTACTGATAAAAAATGATTTGTACAGAATATGCCTAAATAGGTTTATTATGGGTTCTGTATAATTAACTGTTAGGAATAGAGAAAAAAAAATGGAATCATGTTTGTTTTGTGAAAAAGAAATAAAATTTGCTTCTCTAGGCAGTAAAGATGCTAGTAGAGCATACTGCCCTCAATGTGGAGAATATGAGGTATCACGTACAGCAATCGTGACAATAATACATAACCACTTATCTGAACGGCAAAAAGCGAATATATCTGGCTGGTTAGTCGAAAATCAAGATTTTGAAATAAATACTACCAATTTTAATAATTTCTTAATTAATTTGAGCACGCCTTCTTTTCTAAATAAAGCCGATAAACTTTTGACATATATAGCTAAGCAATCTGGATATGCTGGCTCTTCAATTAAATACGACCCAAAATTTATGAGTCATTCATATTCAATGAATCCATTTGAACTTGAGGCTGTTATTGAATACCTTGGAGAAACAAATAGGGTACTCGCAGAGGGCGGTAATTATTATTTTGAGCATGAATATAAAATAACACCAAATGGATGGATTCATTTAGATCAAATTTCAAAAAACAATGAACATAGCAATCAAGGGTTTGTCGCTATGTGGTTCGATGACTCTATTAGAGCTTTATACGATGAAGCTATAGCCCCGGCAATTTCTGACGCTGGGTATGATCCGCATCGAGTTGATCTAAGGGAACATAACGATAAAATAGACGATGAGATAATATCGCAAATAAGGAAAAGTAAGTTTGTAGTAGCAGATTTCACGGGGCATAGAGGTGGCGTATATTTCGAGGCAGGGTTTGCGAAAGGTCTAGGTCTCGAAGTTTTTTGGCTATGCAGAGATGACGACCTGAAAGATTTGCACTTCGATATTAGGCAGTATAATTGCATCGTTTGGAACGATTCGAAAAAAGAAGAGTTACGAAAACGTCTGACTGCAAGAATTGAAAGTGTATTGAGTCATGGCAATAATTCCTAACAATGGGCTTCACAGGATTCGCTCGCTGCGCTCGCTCTCCTGTGAGCCCGGGCGTTAAGCACCCAAATGAAGAGTATCTATGGTTAATAAATGGTTTGCGGCGATTTTAGGGTTTTTAGTCCCTCCCTTGGCATTTCTCTATCTTGCTAAATTGCGAGTTGCGGCACTATATTTTGTTTTGTTAGTTACCTCTGGAATATCGGATTTCTATCTTGCACCTGCGATTGGTTTTTCTTTTCTGGCTTTGTTATTGAGCGTATTGGCAACAATTCATGCTTTCATTTTGGCAAAAACAGTCGAATATAAAGAAGAGCGAAAATGGTATAGCAATTGGTGGGGAGCACTATCAATTCCCATTTCTATGTTTGCATTAATTTTCCTAACTAGGTCTTTTGTGGCAGAGCCTTTTTCAATCCCGTCGGAGTCGATGTCTCCTTCTCTTGAGGCTGGTGATTATGTCGCAGTTAAAAAGTGGGGCTATGGTTTGTACGGCTCATTCGGCATTACACTAATTAGTCAGAAAGTAGAGAATAGAACTCCTTTATCTAGAGGTGAAATAGCTGTTGTAATTCCGCCTCATGATCCTCGTCCTTTTGTGGAAAGAGTAATAGGGGTTTCCGGCGACGTTATAGAGTTTCGTGATAAACAGTTAATAATTAACGGGAACCCGATTGAGACAAAAACTTTGGAAAATGGAATCGTCAATGAGGTGTTTGGTGAAAACATATCTACCGTAAAATACATAAATGATAATAGCCGTTTGCGGTCCGGGATATGGACTGTGCCTGATGGTTATTATTTTGTAATGGGTGATAATCGCGATAACTCAGCAGACAGTAGAGTATGGGGTATGGTTCCAGCTGAAAATGTTGTTGGTCGTGTTTTTACGAAGTGGTAAAAGAATAACTGGGGTCAGATAAGAATTCACTAGAACTAAAGCTAGACTTTAATCTACACATCATTCCCAACGTATAAATCCTCATAATCAAATATTATTGAGGAAAAAATCATGTATTTACGCGTGTTTTTTAAGAACATAATACCGAGCGTGTCTTTATTGGCAGGAATGTTTTTGATGAGCGTTTCTTTGTCCGCTAATGCGGCACAGGCCAATGATCAATCGTTTTGGGATTTATTAAAGTCAGGCGATCATTTTGTATTAATTCGTCACGCCCTAGCACCCGGTGGCGGTGATCCTGCTAACTTTAGGGTAGATGATTGCTCTACTCAGAGAAATTTATCCGACGAAGGGCGAGCGCAAGCAGTGGCGATAGGTGCGTTGTTTCGTGCTAATGGTATCGCGTCGGCACGGGTGTTATCGAGCCAGTGGTGTCGCTGCCTTGAGACAGCAAGATTAATGTCGCTGGGGGAAGTGGAAGAATTTTCTACGCTAAATTCGTTTTTTCAAGCTTATGAGCGTGAAGGTTTACAAACTCAACAGCTGAACAGCTGGTTATCCAAGCAAGACTTATCTGTACCGACGGTATTAGTGACTCATCAAGTCAACATCACCGCATTAACCAACATATTTCCGGGTTCAGGCGAGATAATACTTGTAAAACGAACCAAGGCTGGCGCTTTTGAACTAGCAAGGCGATATCCAACGCGTACATAATGAAGAGCAAAGAGGCTGTGATCGTACTACTTCAAATTAAGATTAGCTTAAGTCAGCGCACCAAACGAATGCCGAGTTATTAAACCGTTAGTGAGTAAATAGTGTGCCCGACTTAACCCAACTATTTAATTCCCAACTCTTTAACGTATACATCTTAGTTAACTACGGTTTAATTAACTGCTGTTTAATTTACGACTTTTTATCTTGCTCAACCAACCCCGCTAATTCTGGCGTTTCGTTATGTAAATGCAACGTTGATGTTGGGAAGGCAAATTCTGCTTCGTGCGCTTCTACGATGTTAGCTATTTGCAGTAACACATCTTGCTTTACTTCGTGATACTTAATCCAGTTGACGGTTTTGGTAAACGTATAAATAAAGAATTCTACCGACGATGCCGCATAAGTATCAAAGTTAACAATCAGTGTTTGTGAAGTATCGATCTCTGGATGCTCTTGCAACATGGTTTTAACTTGCTCAACAATACTATGCACTTTCGCAATATCATCGTAACGCACACCAATAATTTCTTTAATTCTACGATGAGACATACGCGAAGGGTTTTCAACGACGATAGTTGAAAACACCGAGTTTGGTACATAAATAGGCCGCTTCGCAAACGTACGAATACGGGTTTGTCGCCAGCCAATATATTCCACTGTGCCTTCGATTTCTCTGTCGTCGGAACGTATCCAATCACCGACAGCAAAAGGACGATCAAGGTAAATCATCAGGCCGCCAAAAAAGTTAGAGAGTAAATCTTTTGCGGCAAAACCGATAGCGATACCGCCAATACCACCAAACGCTAAGACACCAGAAATACTAAAACCTAAAGTTTCCAGTAACACAATGCCTGCAGTAATAATGACCGCTAAACGAAATAATTTACATAGAGCCTCGATGGTCACACGGTCAATACGCGATTCATCGTTTGCACTTTTAGCCATTTCTTCTGAGATTAATTTATATTGCGCATGACGAATAAATTCTGTCACAAACCAAGTGATTGCAATAATAATACCTACATGACTGACAACAGCCATAGCGCCAATCAGTTGTTGCTCTTCCGAGCTTTCTACTAAGCGACTAATTATATTTACAGCAAGCACCCACAACACGAGGCTAATAGGTCGTCGCATAGCATTAAAAAAAGCATCATCCCAAATATTCGCTGTTTTTTCTTCCGCATGCTTGATCAGACGAGCAATGATTTTACGTTGCAGTAAATCACAAGCCAACACTACGATGACCACTAAAAAAACTTGCAACACCCATCCATCACCAGACAGAAAAAATGTGATTGCTTGATCAATGAAAGACATAAGATAAAACCTTTGTAGTAAATACTTACTGTATTATTTTTGTTAACTGTTTTGTCGCGGAAATATAATCATCCGCTTTCGTTATTGCACTCACCACGGCAATAGAGCCTACGCCGGACTGCAATACGCTTTGAATATTGTGTAAGTTGATGCCACCTATCGCCACTAAAGGATAATGGCCGTTCAGCGTATCTGCCCAGCGATATAAATTATCCAAACCAACCTCAACCACCTCTTTGGTATCGGTGGGGAAAATAGCGCCTATCGCCAAATAACTCGGTTTAAACGTGGCGGCGTAAGCGAACTCATATTCACTATGGGTGCTAATACCTAAATGTAAACCCGCAGCACGCATTGCGTCAACGTCGGCATCTACCATATCTTCTTGGCCTAAGTGTACGCCATAGGCTTGGTGTTTAATGGCTAACTGCCAATAATCATTAATAAATAAACGGGCTTGATAGTGCTTGCCGATGGCGACGGCTGCTTTCACTAACTCGTCTAACTCAGCTGCTGATTTATCTTTGACCCTTAACTGAAGGGTTTTTACGCCCGTAGCGCATAATTTACTTAACCAATCTAATGAGTCGACAACAGGATATAAACCCAAGCGCTGAGTATCACAACTAGGAAATGCTGTTTGCTCTATGGCTTCTGGCTGCAAGCTCACTTGCGGAAAATCAGACAAACTTTGCGGCCAGCCGGTTTGTGCAACCGCACCTCGTTTATACCCTGCTTCGTCAAAGGTAATCGCTAAACGTAGACCTTTACTAATGTAAGTATTAGCTAAAACCACTGCATCACATAACGCCTTACCTTCTGCAACAAAGGCCGTGGCAGCAGAAGATAAGGTGCAACCGGTGCCATGAGAATGGGGAGTATTTTGTTTTTTCTGCGTTAACCAAAACTGCTGCGTGGCCGAAACAAAAACATCTTGGCAATACGATGCATTACCATTAAGTGCGCCGTGCCCACCTTTGATCAATACTGCGGTGACACCTTTGCCGATAAAATACTGTGCCGCAAGATGCTGACTATGAGTATCGTTAATAGACAAACCACTCAGCATTTCTGCTTCGGGAATATTCGGCGTGAGTAGATCAACAAGGGGGAGCAACTGATTAAATGCATCTCGCGTTTCTTCTGTCACAAAATTAAGACCGGCAGTAGGCGCCAGTACCGGATCAAAAATCACACACACGTTTTTCAATGAACGAATAATATTTGTCACGATGTGTACTTGGCTCACCGATAACAACACGCCAATTTTTATGGCCACTGGCGGTAAGTCTTGGGCGAGTGCGAGCAATTGTTTTTCAAAAATATCGTCATTGCAGATATCAATATGGTGAACCCCTTGGGAGTTCTGCGCAGTAATACCTGTGATAGCGGTGCAAGCATGCGCACCTAAATCAAATATCGTTTTTATATCGGCTTGCACGCCCGCCCCACCACCGGAGTCGGATGCAGCAATCGCCCATACAATCGGCGGCGGTGTATTGTTAGAAACGTTTTTCATAGATTAATATGTCAATTAGTTGTGCCAAAAAGGCTGGCCTACCACTGGGGTCGATGGCGAGGCCGTTTGGCGCTGTTCCATTAATCCTGCTCGATAAGCGGAACGCCCAGCGGTGATGGATTGCGCAAAAGCATTGGCCATCACATCCGGCTGCTGCGATTTTGCTACTGCAGTATTTAGCAATACGGCATCAAAACCCATTTCCATCGCTTCACAGGCTTGCGAAGGTGCGCCAATACCGGCATCAACGATAAGAGGAATATGTGGCAGGCGCTCGCGTAAGGTTTTTAATTGATAAGGGTTCATCAACCCCATACCTGTACCGATAGGCGCGCCCCATGGCATCAGCACTTCGCATCCTACATCTAGCAAACGCTGACAAAGAATCAAATCATCAGTGCAATAAGGCAATACTTTAAAGCCTTTTTTAATAAGTTGTTCGGCAGCGTCTAACAAGCCAAAGGGATCAGGCTGTAAATTATAGTCGTCACCAATCACTTCGAGCTTTAACCAATCGGTTTCAAATAATTCGCGGGACATTTCTGCGGTCGTGACGGCTTCTTTTACCGACTTACAGCCAGCGGTATTGGGGAGTAATTTACAACCCGTATCGCGAATTAACTGCCAAAAGTGATCGCCGCTTTTTTCTTTTGGCGATTGTCGTCTCAAGCCAACGGTAATGATATCGCATTCTCCCGCAGCAATAGCATCGCACATGGCTTGCGGCGAATGATACAGCGCAGTACCCAATAAAAAGCGACTAGAAAATACTTCGCCGTATAAAGTTAACGGATCGGGGCTTTGTGGTTTATTCAAAACGTATACTCATTTTTTAAAAAATCGATACCGGATCAAGTCCGATGTATGGACTCCACTACTGTCCGAAATGACTTTAATTACTTCATTTACTCTAACGTTATCTCGTTACTTTATGTTATCTCGTTACTTTATATTGTTACTTTCTTTACCTCAAAGA
>AEVK01000220.1 GCA_000209515.2 gamma proteobacterium IMCC1989 | reverse complement strand
CGTTTAAATCGGTTTATTTAGTGACGCCGGGTGAATGGCGCTCTGGAGGCAAACCTCGTGATAAATACCATTCCCCTGATTTTCCTAGTGTGCCTAAAGATCCAGAAATCCATGCAGCTTATCAACGCATAGAGCCCAAGGTATTGATGAAACCGGACATAGTGATGTTGGCGCCTCGTAAAGTGGCCTATGTTCGCCATAAAGGTTACGGGCGCTCGATCACTGATGCTTGGCAATTACTTAAAACGTGGGCCATGAGCGAGCAGCGATCAATGGATATTCAGCTGGGCTTACACCACTCTAACCCTGCTTTAGTCCCATTAGATCAGTGTCGTTATGTCGCCTGCGTGGAAATAGACAAACCGATTGTGAGAAGAGGGTATGTGAATAGCATGGTTATTCCGGGCGGCCCTCATGCGGCTTTTACTATTGAGGGGCAATACGGGGATTTGCTCCCTTATATACACAAAATATTGGAACAATGGTTGCCAGCCTCGCCCTTTACGGCAAAAACAACCCCCGCATTTGCGGTATATCACAAGAATCAATTTCTGATGCAAGATGATGATTTCAAACTAACATTTTTCTTGCCGATTAGTTTATAGCGCTTAATAAAGAGTGTATGAGCAATATGGCAGTTTTTATCAGAATATCTCGTGCGTAAGGCCATATATTTGACTATATTCAATCTATATTGACTATAATGTCGCGATATTTTTTAGAGTATGTGAATAGTTTTTGTGAATAGTTATTTTGAATAGTTTTTGTGAATAGTTATATTATTCAGAGGTTTCTTAAACCGCTTTTGATTCAGTAATGGGTGAATAAAATAGACAATCAAGGTAATCCCAATGATAGTGTAAAGACAGACAGTCGGCTGCGCTTTAGAATGTTGAGTGAAGCGATTCCTCAATTAGCATGGACTGCCACGCCTGCTGGAGAATACTCCTATGTTAATCAGCGTATTGTTGATTTTTGTGATGTGCCTTATGGGGACTTATTAGGTGCTGGCTGGCAATCTTTAATACATCCTGACGATGTGATTCGAGCGATAGATGCATGGAACTCTGCTATCAATATAGCTAAGCCTTTCGTGATTGATTTTCGCTTAAAACGCAGAGATGGCATTTATATTTGGTGCTTTTGTCAGGCGTTTCCCATGTTTGGCGAACACGGAAAAATAACCGAATGGTTTGGTACCTACACCGACATTAGTGATCGTAAACAGGCGGAAGAAGAGCAAACAACGACCAGCCGCTTATTAAACGAGTCTCAAAAGATTGCCAAAGTTGGTGGTTGGGAACTAGACGTAGTGACAGGACATTTGTTCTGGACGCTAGAAACCTATCATTTACTCGATACGTCACCTGAAGAATTTAACCCTTCTGTAGATGCTGGTATTAGTTATTTTCTGCCTGAGTCACGACAAATCATTACCGATGCTCTAGAGGCGGCCATTGATCATGGTAAAGGTTATGACTTAGAGCTAGAAACCTTAACTACTAAAGGGCGTAGAATTGATGTGCGTACCACTTGCTCTGTGACGCAAGAGGAAGGTAAAACGGTTAAGCTCACGGGTATTTTTCAAGATATTAGCGATCAAAAATCATCGCAACGACAGTTAGAAAGCGTTAACAAAGCCCTGGAAGATGTTAATGCCGAATTAAAGTCTATTGCTCATTACGATGCACTCACCCATTTACCTAATCGTACGCTGTTAGCTGATCGTTTACGCCAATCTATTCTTCAGAAAAAGCGTAACGGACGTTCAATAGCGGTTGCTTTTTTAGACTTAGATGGGTTTAAAGAGGTGAACGATACATTCGGCCATGATGCCGGTGATGATTTGTTAATTCATATTGCCAATAATATGAAAGAGACATTGCGTGAGGTGGATACCTTAGCGCGTATTGGTGGTGATGAATTTGTTGTGTTGTTAGATGATCTAGTGAACCCAAAAGAGTGCGAGTTTTTATTGCAAGGTTTACTTAAAACAGTTGTTAAGCCATTTATTCTCGGCACAAATAAGGTACAAATATCTGCCAGTATAGGCGTTACTATTTATCCGCAAGATGGCGTTGATGCTGAACAGTTATTGCGACACTCAGATCAAGCAATGTATCGCGCAAAGCAGTCAGGTAAAAATTGTTTTCATTTATTTGATGTGGAGCAAGATGTAGCAGTAAAAACTCAGCATGCAGAAATTGGAAATATTCAAACGGCGCTGAATAATAATGAGTTTGTTTTGTTTTATCAGCCTAAAGTCAATATGCAAACGGGCGAAGTTATTGGCGCAGAAGCGCTCATTCGTTGGCAGCATCCACAGCGGGGGTTGTTATTTCCTCTAGACTTTTTACCAGTGATAGAAGATAGTCCGTTGAGTATCAATATTGGCGAGTGGGTGATTTCGACGGCACTTGAACAAATGGAAAGTTGGCGCTTAGCAGGGTTAGATATTCCCGTGAGTGTTAATGTGGGTGCGTTACAGTTGCAGCAAACTAATTTTCTTAAGCGATTAGAAAATATTCTTAGTCAGTACCCTAATACTCAGCCACATCATTTAGGTTTAGAGATTTTAGAAACCAGTGCTTTAGGCGATGTGTCTCAGGTATCTACTTTGATAAATGCTTGTCAATCACTGGATGTTGATTTTGCCTTAGATGATTTTGGTACGGGTTACTCATCACTGACTTATTTAAGGCGTTTACCTGCCACACTACTTAAAATTGATCAAAGCTTTGTTAGAGATATGCTTGATGATGCAGACGATTTGGCGATTATAGAAGGGATTATTAGCTTAGCTTCAGCTTTTGGGCGCGAAGTTATCGCGGAGGGTGTTGAGACTGTTGCTCACGGTGAAAAATTATTATCTCTCGGCTGTAAGCTAGCACAAGGTTACGGTATTGCAAGACCAATGCCCGCCGAGGAGATCCCGCAGTGGGTAAAAAGCTGGCAGCCGGACCCAGCATGGCTTCGCGCTAGTGAAAATGAAATAGGAGGAAACCGATATAATTCTATGCAAGTTTAATAAGTGTTTTTATCTTCACCTCGCATTCGATAATTACGATATAAGCCAAATTAAATATATCTAGCGAAGGCCTATCATGTGGCGCGAGTTGCCATGTCAATGATTAAAAACGACGAATAAACTCAGTGCTATTTAGCACTGAGTTTATTACGCATCATCAATTCTGCTGGTGTGATAGTGACTCTTTCTACTGGAGGATGTAGTAAGATTTCTATACGACGATTTTTCTTTTGGCTGGCGTAATCTACATCCATGGCGATAGGTCGTGTGTTAGCAAAACCAACGGCTTGGAATTGTTTTGCTGGTAAGCCTTTTTCCATTAAATGACGAATGGCAAACGATGCTCTAGCGGCAGATAACTCCCAATTGGTAGGATATTTTTCTGCCAATGTTGAAACAATAGGGCGGTGATCGGTATGACCTTCGATACTAATTAAGTGGTTAGGAAATTCAGCTAAGGTATCGGCCACTAGAGATAAGGTTTTTTGACCGCGTGCATTAAGACTGGCTGAACCGGATGAGAATAAAATAGTGTCTTCTAAACGAATCAATGTGGTGCCATCTTTAAATTGTTGCACTAAACGGCTTTTTTCTGAACTCAATTCAGCGTTGGTTTTATCTAATAAGGCGAGTTGTTTGGTGAGTTCACTAAGTGCTGTTTTTTCGCGCTGTAATCGTTCTTCTAGCGTTTCGATGGTTGCACTAAATTCTGCGATGCGTACTAACTCTTCATCTAATTGAGCCTTGGTCGCTTCGTATTTTTGATTAATGAGTGATGAAAACTCATTAAGCTGTGCAATTTGCTTTTCGTATTCTGTTTCTTTTATAACTAGCTTTTCTTCAAGCTCGTTACGAATAGTCGATAAGGCTTCTTGCGATTGATTTTTATCTTTTTCTGTTTGTACTAACTGGTTTTTAATTTCATCAATTTCTGCTTTTAGACCCGCTTGCGCGGCAAGTTTTTCTTGTTCTGTATTTGCGAGTTGCTTCTTTAGACCATCCATTTCGCCGTTGAGCTTTTCGCTGGCGGCTACTCGTTCATCCTGTAATAGGGCAAGTTGTTGTTTGACGTTGGCTAGTTCGCTATTGAGGCTGTTGAGTGCTTGTTGTTTTTCAGTTTCTGTTTGAGTGAGCTTTTCTTTGACAGTATTCACTTCGTTTTTCAGCGAATCCCGTTGGCTATTCACACTATAAAACTCTGATTCTTTATCTTCTAACTCAGAAGAGGTTTCTCTTAAATCTCTTTTGGTGCTACGTAATTGGCGCTTAGTACTATCTAATTGTTGGCTAAGAGCAGCACTTTTTTCCGAAGTACTGTAAAGAAAATAACCCGTAATACACAATCCTAATGCCAGCATAATAGCCAATATAATGCTGAGCGAGCCTGTTTGTTTGTTGGGTGTTAATCGTGTGTTTTTGTGGTTGTTAGTCATTTTACTGCACCTAATATGTAACCTACTTAATATTAAGTCTAGCAAAGGAATAAAGTTTTGCCGCATTGGAAGGTTACTTTTCGTACAGTCCTTTTGGAGTGCTTAGATATGCATTGCTGTTTAGTGTAACTGTTTGATTTTCATGAGAAATAGGGCAGGTGAAGGCTAGTTGATATGCCCGCAATTGGAGGGTTTTTATGTGCGTTTGATCGCTTTTTGAGCTTTCGTTATGGTCATTAAGTCTAACTGTAAATGGCGAAACAGTGTCGTATAGCTTGTCTCCGAGAATGGGGTAGCCGAATTGAGACAAATGGCGACGAATTTGATGTTTACGGCCTGTTTTAATGGTGATGTCGACTAAGCTGCTCTTATTTTCTGCATCATATGCGATGGTGTGGATTTCGCTATGGGCGGCTTTATTGTCTATTGGGTCGGTTAAGGTATGTTTTCCTGAAGGTAATTCACCCTCTACAACGGCATGGTAGCGTTTATCGGTTTGTCTATTTTCAAATTGGGCGCATAGATTCGCCGCGACTTTTTTGTTGTGTGCAATTAACATAATACCGCTGGTGGCACGATCCAAACGGTGGACGAGAAAACTAGGTCGTTGGGGTTGATGATATTGCTCTACCCAACGTGTAATAGAGCAGTGATCTCCCCATTTTGAGCCGTGAGATAACATGCCATGGGGCTTATACCATATGCTGTACTGACCATGATCGTGGAGCAGCGTAGGGATTGGTGGTGTTTCTGCAAGTACATATGGATTGTAATAGAGGTAGAGATTATCACCTCTACTGAGAAGATTGTTGCCGCGTCTAATGGGCCTTATTTGATGATGGCTTGCGCCATGGCGGTGTAACCAAACAGCACCTTTGGTCATACAGTCTTTGAGAACTCGTTTAGATAACTGACATTGGCTTGCTAGACAGTCAATAGCGGGTATTTTTTCATCGTTGACAGTTATTTCCAGTGTGAAGGGACCTATACTTTCTGTCATAATAACCGTCTTTTAATGATGTCCATTTATCTGTTTTCCTTTGATATTTTTTATTGCCTTTGGCTCAGGCCAATACGCTTCTACTCGAGTATGACCCATTATGACCGATATGTCCGAATTGCTGAATAAACCGTTAATTAAGCCTGCTAATCCCAATTTCTCATCGGGGCCTTGTAGCAAACGCCCGCATTATGACGTAAGCCAATTAGATGTGTCTACGTTAGGACGCTCGCACCGTGCGCCAATAGGCAAACTCGCCTTAGGGCGAGCCTGTAGCGAAACGGCTGAGCTATTAGGCTTGCCGGACGGTTATCGTGTGGGTGTGGTGCCTGCCTCTGATACCGGCGCAGTCGAAATGGCAATGTGGTCTTTGTTAGGTGCTCGTGGTGTAGATGTACTCGCCTGGGAGTCTTTTGGGGCAGGTTGGGTCACCGATATTACAAAGCAGCTTAAGTTAGACAATGTACGACATTTATCAGCAGACTACGGTGCGATTCCTGATTTATCGACAGTGGATTTTGCTAACGACGTGGTGTTTACCTGGAATGGGACTACTTCTGGCGTCAAAGTACCTAATGGTGACTGGATTGCAGACGACCGTGAAGGATTAACCATTTGTGATGCTACCTCGGCGGTATTTGCGATGGAAATGCCGTGGGAAAAACTCGATGTAATTACCTACTCTTGGCAAAAAGTACTGGGCGGTGAAGGTGCTCATGGTATGTTGATTTTAAGTCCTCGCGCAGTCGAACGCCTCGAAAGTTATAATCCGCCTTGGCCGATGCCTAAGATTTTCCGCTTGACTAAAGGTGGAAAACTAATGGAAGGGATATTCCGTGGTGAAACCATTAATACACCATCTATGCTGTGTGTTGCCGATTATTTAGACGCACTAGCTTGGGTACGTGAGTTAGGCGGTGTCAGTGCAACTATCGCTAAATCACAAGCGAATCTACAAGTGGTGAAAAGCTTTGTTGATGATCACGACTGGATTGATTTTTTAGCGCAAGACAGTGCTTTATGCTCTAACACCAGTGTGTGTTTAACCTTATCGATCAGCCAAGAACAGGTGAAAGCCATAGTAAAGTTATTAGATACAGAAGGCGTTGCTTACGACATTGGATCTTATCGCGATGCACCATCTGGGTTACGTATTTGGTGTGGTGCCACAGTAGAAGAGCAAGATTTACAAGAGTTAATGCCATGGTTGGCGTGGGCCTATCATACAGTGGTTAATGCGTGATGGAGAACGGGCTTTATGCTTTATCCTCTTTGAGGATATAGTGAAAGCATAGGTGAATCATGATCAAAGACATAGGCAATCCAATAAATGAATACCTATAAACTGGTTGTGTATATTCCTGTTGGCTATGTGGAGCAGGTAAAAGCCGCTATTTTTACTGCAGGTGCGGGTAAGCAAGGGCATTATGATCAATGCTGTTGGCAAACATTAGGCAAAGGCCAGTTTCGTCCGTTAGCGGGTAGTGATCCCTTTATTGGCGCTGAGAGTAAAGCCAATGGTGCTGTAGAACTGGTAGATGAGTATCGTGTTGAAGTGCTTTGTGAAGAAGCTAGCTTGGAAGGTGTTGTTCAAGCATTGAAAGCAGCTCACCCTTACGAAGAGCCCGCTTATGATGTTATCTTACGCTACCCGGCCTGACTGCTCGATCAAGGTCTTCCATATGTAGTGGAAAATTTTGTTTTTTATGATCATCAAAATAGCGTTTTAAGGTTTTTTCCACCACGGTAAAAGCGAGTTCTTCCCAAGGTATGTCTTCTTCTGAAAACAATGCGACCTCAAGCGATTCGGATGATGACTTAAAGCTTGTATCAAGTAGCTCTGCTTTATAAATAAAGTAGACTTGATTGATATGAGGAAGGTTGTAAAGCGCATATAGCTTATCGATTTTTAGGTTGGCGTAAGCTTCCTCCCACGATTCCCTTAAAGCACCTTGTTCGGTAGTTTCTCCGTTCTCCATAAAACCGGCAGGTATCGTCCAAAGGCCATATCTTGGTTCAATAGCGCGTTTACAGAGTAATACTTTATCTTGGTAGGTGGGCAAGCAGCCAGTAATAATACGAGGGTTTTCGTAGTGGATGACGCCGCAGTTGTTATCGCTACAAACAAAGCGATCTCGGTTATCGCCTTCTGGAATGTGAAACGTGACGGTACTACCACAGCTACTGCAAAACTTCATACTATGTGCCTATCTATCTGCCTTATATAAACATATAGTATAGATAGTTAACACGCCGCTGAAAACTAAGATGTGTTTAAAGCGGGTATGTAAAATCATTAAGCCATAGGAAAAGCGAGTATATCAGCACCTTTGGTTTCTTTACGGTTACTTTCCTGAGCTAAATCTCTAAGAGGATCGTTAGTGCCGGCCATTTTATTTAACCAGCCTCTTAATTCAGCAAATGATTCATGCATTAATTCACTAATTTTTAGACATGAGCCCATTGGCGAATGGGCGTGTAATTGGCGGTGAGCATCTATTTGAAATTGTATGCCGCGCAAACGCTGCTGGAACTCTTCAGGTGCATTATTGATGAGCTTTTCTACTTGCGCTTGGCGTAACGCTTCTAACGCTTTTGGATCTTCTTTTGCTAAACTAACAAGGTGGTCAAAACTTGGTAAATCTGACATGGTGTTTACTGCTCCTTGTCCCGCTAATCACTAGAGATCCCCATCTCAAGAGCAATGATTAGTTGAACATTTTATGGTCTATTATTGTGCGTTTTTGTATTGATCGTATCATTAACATCAGTAATGCTAAGTAATATAAGCCATACCGAAAACGTATTTTTTGTTCTGAGATCCAATGGATCGTATAGGTCAAAAACACGTATATTGTTTTCTATAATATGGTGCTTTTTCTGGTTCACGCACTTACGAAATACATAGTACAAAAAAAACTTGGCTATGTAGAGTCGCATTTCTAGAACAAATAGTTATTAAGAGTTGTACGAAAATTAATCTAAAGATGTGTTTTTTGTACAAAATAGAGGTTTTAGGGCATATATGGCAATAAAATAGGTGTAAACGGGCACTTTGGTGGGTAAACGATTTATAACTAAAAATTGATAAGAATGTGGTTTGTGGAGAGTTTTTTTGATTGATGATGCTGTAAGTCGACTTGAGTCTATGTTGATCTCCGTGCCGGAGCTAAATACCGTTGCTAGCCGTAACAATAGTCATGAAAGTAGTGGCAAAGAAGATAGTGAAAATAATAGCGGCAATACTAGCGGGAATAAAAGGATTGAAACCCTCTCTGGCATTGCATCGGTATTGCTACCTTTAGTGAAAAAAGGCGATGAGTGGCACATATTACTTACGCTAAGAGCGAAAAAAATGCGTCATCATGGTGGTGAGGTGGCTTTCCCTGGAGGCATGTGGGAGCCGGGTGATAATAACTTGATAGATACAGCACTTCGTGAATGTGAAGAGGAAGTTGCCATTTCTCCACAAGCTATCTCGGTATTAGGTGGATTACCTTTTTCACAGACTCGCCACCTAACCCGTGTTCGGCCTGTAGTCGGTATTGTTCATTCGTTGGATGGAATGCTGGCAAACCCCAGTGAAATAGCAGAAATATTTACTGTGCCACTAGCCTTTTTTATAGCTGATCCACGTATACGAACAGATATCTTTACCCAAAAAGATAAGGGCTTAACCCACCGAGTACCCGCATATGATTATCATGGATATGAAATTTGGGGGTTTACAGCCTCAGTTATTGTCCAGTTAATCAATCGAGGGTTTACGTGCACTTCCGATAAAGTGAGCTGTGAAAATGGAAATCGAATGTCCGGAAACGCCCCAAATGAAATAAAAGGTGAGACCATTAGGCTGCATTCAGCACCCGAGAAAATATGGATATATTAATAATGAATAGGATGAATAGCGGGTGGGTATGTGAAAGAACTAATAAATAGGAACTGAAGTAGAATAAGTTGATCTGGATATACTTTAGGACAGTTTTTTTAGAGGGCATCTGTTAAAATGTGTCGCTCAATTTTCACTATCAGTTGTTATTATTATGAGTTCTACCCCCGTTAATTCCAGCAATAAATCAGTCCGTCAATCTACCTCAACTTCTGGTAATGTCGAGGCCGTACCTGTGAAATCCCCTTGTATTTCTGTTTGTGCTTTGGATGTTGAAGGAATGTGTACAGGCTGTTTTCGCACAGGTGATGAGATTCGTTTATGGGGAGCTTATAATAATGAAGAGCGCTTAGGTGTTTTAAAATTGGCTCATGAGCGTGAGAAAAAAGTAAATCCATTCTTGTGATTTACCTTGGCTAGCCATCGTCTTCATCGATTACTCTTTCGGAAATATATTTTACTCTAGCGCTTTCTATCATGGTGCTTGAAATGCTCTGAGTTTCAAACCGATAGCTAGATAAAGTAAAGCTTACGTGTCCTTTAGGAATTGTCTCTAGGTACTCCATCATTAGGCCGTTGAGTGTTTTTGGCCCGCTTGTAGGAAGTTTCCAGCCGAGTGATCGATTGATTTCTCTGATGGATGCGCTACCTTCGATAACATGCCATCCGCCTTCCAAGCTTCTAATATCCGGCTGTTGTGCTTCTGCTACATTGGTCGTAAAGTCACCGACAATTTCTTCTAAAAGGTCTTGAATGGTGACTAAACCCTGAATATCACCATACTCATCTACGACTAGTGCCAAGCTATGTTTTTGCTTTTGAAAGTTGAGCAGTTGGGTATTCAATGGGGTGCTTTCTGGAACGAAATAAGGTTTATCCATTAAGCGTTTAATATTATCGCGAATATCATGTTCTTCATCGATGAGGAATCGAGTGCTATAGCGCAGATGAAAAATGCCCACGATGTTATTAATATCTCCCTCATAGACAGGAATACGAGTGTAATCTAAATGCGTTAGCTGGTTCAGTAACTTCGTAGGGCTGTCGTCTAAATTAATGCCTATCATCTCGCTCCGCGGAATCATAATATCTTCAACGGACGCCTTTTCGAGGTCTAGGATATTAAGCAGCATATCTTGGTGTTGGTCGGGAATGAGGTCGCCAGCTTCATCTAGCACGGTACGCAATTCGTCAGGGTGCAAATGTTGAGTAATGGGTGATTCCGTCGTATTGATGCCAAATATACGTGCTAAAGCATTAGACATATGATTCACAAGCCAAACCGCAGGGTAGAGGGCGATGAGCAGTGGTTTTAAGACTAAGGTGAAAGGGAAGGCCACTTTTTCGGGATAAAGTGCAGCAATAGTCTTGGGTGTTACTTCAGCAAAAATAAGTACGGCAAGAGTTAAGAGAATACTAGCCGTCCATACTGCATCTTCCCCATACATACGCAGGGCAATTAATGTCGTTAATGCAGCAGCAAAATTATTGACTAAATTATTACCAATCAGAATCATGCCGATAAGGCGATCTGGGCGGCGTAGTAGATTGGCAGCTCTAATAGCGCCTTTATGTTTCTTTTTTTCTAAATGACGCAATCGATACCGATTGAGTGACATCATCGATGTTTCGGAGCTGGAAAAAAAACCAGATAAGAAGATTAAGACGCCAAGGAAGGTAAAAAGAAAGCTGAGTGGTATATCGTTCAAGTAGTCGTTGACCTTTACAAGTATTATTTAAGAGCTCATATTAATGGGCTATCTTAAAGACTTTCACTGTTTTGGCAAGCACTAGTTCGCCTTAACTGTCCAGCTGGATTTGCTTGTCTAGGTTGTGGCTAATTCGTTCTAAGGCTCGCTCAAATAAAGGCTTAGCCGTGCCATCAAGTACGGTAGCTTTTTCAGATAAAATATCTCGTGCAAGCTCTAGGCGTGTCAACATGACCACTTCCTGATTGCTTTGATTGACGAGAATGTACTTTCTTGACTCTGAGTTAAATCCGTTGACTTTCATACGGGCGTCTTTTTCGTATTCTATCCAAGTGCCGGGTTCGATGAGCTTAATGTAGTTCATTACCCGTTCTTCTTCATGTGTCGGAGTATCTGTTGATATGGTTTTAGCATTATTATCTTCGATATTCTCGGTAGATGCTTTAGATTTGGTGGTGGTTGTTTTAATTTTTTGTTTATTAATGACATTATTTTTCAATTGTTCTAACTCATCAATAACCGCTGCGGCTTTTGCTGGATTATAGGCAATATCGGTTAGCCCTAATTGTACCTGCTGAATAATTTTGTCGAACCCTTTTTCCAGTGGTTCAATATTGTCTTTTACTTCTTTAATGGAACAATAGGTAATTAAATTGTCAATAACCGCTAGTGCATCACTCCATTTTTTAGAGTTTTTATCTTCTTTTAGTTGTATGAAAGTAAGATAGACAAACCAAGGTGATAGTAGATTAATAATAGAAGAGGGGACTCGTCTGCCGTCAATACGTTTTTTTATTTCTTGCTTCGCTGTAACCTTTGCTTGAGCATGTTTTTCTTGCCCTTGTTTTTTCTCAATACTATTACGCTCTTTAAGATTATGCATATGCGTAATGCGTTTTTTGAAAAGCGTAAACTCCATTAATAGCTCAGCAAACAAGTTCACATCGTTTTTGAACTCTTTAATAACACGCTGTACGATCTTCTTTATTTCTTCGTACATCTTGTATTGAGATGTACCATCGTGGCTAACAAAATTAGATCCTGCGTCTGCTAAACTATCCAATAGCATTCGTGATTTATGCTCTGTGTTTTCAAAGAAGCTTTCATCAATAAAGGCAAGTTTAAGAAATGGCGTATGTAGGTGACTGAGTAGTGTTTTGATTGAGTCGGGTAAATTTTCGTCTGCTAAAATATATTCAAACAGCATACCAACCATATCAATGGTATACATGTTTTTAGCGCTAATTGAACCATTAGGTGCTTCTTGCACCAATGTTTCATATACTTTTGCACTGTTTGCAGCGATATTGGTAGCAGTGGTGAGTACTTGGCTTTGTGTGTCATTAGTGAAAAAGTGCGCTGTAGCAGCAGAGGTTTGAACGGACTCTACTGCATCAACAATTCGAGATGCATCAAAAACAATAGGTTCTTGTGTCAATGTACGATCAGTGTTTACAGGTGGTGATGTGTTCGTTGAAGCTTCGTTTTCAGAAATTTCTTGTACGGCGTTACTTAATTCTTGTAGTGCGATTTCTTCTATGACTGCATTTTCGTCTGTCGATTTTTTTCCTACTTCTACATGAGGCGGTGAGGCAATAGGAACGGATACATTTTCATCGCTGATCTTTCTTGCGCGTTGCAACAAGTTACGAATAGCGTTAACCAATGGTATTTGCGAAGAACCTTCTGTATTGGCATTGTGCAAGTCATTGGCTGTTGTCGTGTTGTTCTCCGTGCCACCCGTTGTATCGTTGCTAGCATGGTGAGTCGCTTCGTTTGTGTCTTCGATGGAGGCAGTATTATTAGTCCCTAGAGGGTAAACTTTATCTTTTTTGTTATCTTCGGATGCGGGAGGATTTGTCTTTTCTGGCTCAGAAGGACCCTTGTCTGCGATAGAGCTATGTTGGTTGGCGTAATTAAGTCCCGGTAAAATGTCTTCTTCAATAAATATGTTGTTGGCGATATTTAGTAAATTCGAATATTTTTTGATGAGCAGTGCAGACAGTGTTTTGTAACATATCGATTTTCCAGCAATATCCATGGGTATTTTTTTTAGGCCGAGTCTCAAGGCAGCAAAAAATTGTAGGGGGGATAGCGGGTTATTAGATTCGTTAATAGGCAAGCCTTTGTTTAAAAAGGTGAGGCGTTGCTCTATTTGCCAAATTTTATCTTTGAATAATTGATTTGCCTCTGATGACAATGAGCGTATAGAAATTGTTTCCTCTAACACATCATCATCGACTAAAGACCATGCCTCTTGATGAAAGTCGTTCTCTCTGATTTGAGTATCCAACTCGTTAGTTTTAAACTTCTTAAAACCTGAGTTGATCTGCTCAGAAAAATCATCAGAAATAATATGTTTGCTTTTTTTATAGATGTTAGCGGAATCAAGTGCAATAGCGTGTTCTTTATGACTTTCAGTATTATCAATTTCACGTTCTAATGCGCGCCCAATATTGATTGTCAGCTCATCACTTAATGATTTAAGCGAGTCCAATACCTGTAGATGGCATTGGTCAATAATATCTTTATAGCTTGTTGAGTTAGCCATGGTTTATCCGTGATCATTCAAGAGTGCGTTGAAGAGTATGAGAATATAAGAGTAAGGCAATAAATTTATACCAAAATTACTTCAAGTACTAGTTTACTACCAAAATACGCTAGCATTAAGACGGAAAAACCACCTAAAATCCAGCGAATAGCGTACGCACCTCTCCAACCTCGCAGAACTCTTCCCCAGAGTAAAATAACAAAAATCAGCCAAGCTATAGCGGATAAAACGGTTTTGTGTATAAGGTGCTGAGCAAACATATTATCAATATAAAAAGCGCCAACAATAAGCCCCGCAGTCAATAGCGCAACACCCACCCATACAAATTCAAATAGCAGTTTTTCCATGGTCTGCAACGGAGGTAAGTGTCTTACTAGGCCAGAGATTTGTTTGCTTTTTAAGCGGTCATTCTGCCAGCTAACAAGCAGCGCCTGAAGTACAGCGGCTAAAAGTAGGCTGTAGGCAACCAGTGATAGTAGTATGTGCAGGCCAATACCAGTAGGTAAATGGCTATAATTGGCATATGAGGTGTCAATGATAGAGTTGTCTACATCAAATAAAATCGACAATGTGAGTGCTATTATTGATATAGGCAGTAAGAGTATCAGCAAGCTATGTAAGGGTTTACGTAGGCTGCTCATTAATACTAAGCTATTAACACTAAATACAACAAGCGATAGAATTTTGTGGATAGAGAGGTCAATACCGTTTTGTGTCACCATTCCGGTATATAAGCCAATACCCTGCGATAGAACGGCGATTGTCGTGAATGTAATAAGATAAGATGTATGCCATACCTGCTGTTTGATCAGTTTTTTAATAAAGTAAACTGACAGCAAGGTGTACAAAGTAAGTGCAATAATATGAAAGAGAATAAAGAGCATAGCTGTTTATCGATTAACCGTTTTTTTATAGTGAATATGTGTAGGCTGTCATTTGCTGGATGGCAATAATGTTCTAGTGTGTCATAGCATGCCAAGAAAGAGAAGAGCGCCCACTATTGAGCAGCCAATGAAATGTAAAGTGAAGAGCATAAGCTCTTAATACGATCTATCAGTATCATACACAGTGTAACTACCCGTAGGGTGTGCAGTGGTGTGATGGCGTGTGATGGAGCAATGATCGCGTAATTTAATACTAGGGTGTCATTAAGCAATGTATCAACAGTTTCTTAATATATTATTCGTAGAAGATTCAGAAGATGATGTAGAGCTGACCTTGTCTGAACTTCGTAGAGCGGGCTATGAGGTTAATGCATATCGTGTTGAAACGGCAGTAGATATGCAAGCGGCTGTGGATGCCGATACCTGGGACTTAATCATTAGTGATTATAAAATGCCCGAGTTTAGCGCTGAAAGGTCTTTACAGCTATATAACGACAATAATCTTGATATCCCCTTTATCATTATTTCGGGTGTTGTTGAGGCAGAAGATGTCGTTTATCTATTAAAAAAGGGCGCGCACGACTTTCTTAACAAATGGTCATTAGCACGTCTTATTCCTGCGATAGAGCGCGAGCTGAAAGAAGCTAATGCTCGTGTAGCACAGCGGCAAGCAGAGCAGAAAGTCAGCATTTTGTCGCTTGCGGTAGAGCAAAGCCCTGTGTCAGTGATCATTACCGATGCAGATGGCATTATCGAATATGTTAACCCCAAGTTTGAATACACATCTGGTTATCTTGCTGAGGAAGCGATTGGCCGGCAGTTAGGTTTTACCTTGTTATCCAATGCATCGCATGCAGGTAAGGCAGCAAAAGCAGAAGAAAAAACAGAGGGGCAGGTATTATGGGCTCATATTCGGCAGCAGGGTCGTTGGGGAGGAGAACAGTGTAGTGTGCATAAAGATGGCATGTTGTATTGGGAATACGTCAACATATCTCCATTAGCAAATGAAGAACAGGAGGTTATTCGTTTTGTTTCCGTTCAAGAAGATATTACCGTAAGACGCTCTTACGAAGAACAACTCAAAAACCAAGCGTACTATGATGAATTAACTGGTTTGCCCAATAGAACACTGATTATGGAAACCATTAGCCACGCCATAGCCAGTAGTTACAACACCTCGCTACCGCTGGCTCTGTTATGTATTGATCTTGATCATTTTAAAAATGTGAATGATACCTTAGGGCATTCTATTGGTGATGAGCTGCTTGTCCAAGCGGCTTCTCGGTTAGCGGGTACAATCTCTAGTGTACAGTTACTAGGGCGAACGGGAGGCGATGAATTTTTTGTGTTATTGCCAGAAATAGAAGGAGAGCAAGCGATACAGGCCATGGTGGATAACATCATGCAGATGTTTGTAGAGCCTTTTATTATTAATGAATATCCGCATTACATTACCGTTAGTATTGGCGCTGCAAATTATCCCGAGCACAGTACCGACTCACATACCTTGCTAAAAAATGCTGAGCTAGCGATGTATCAAGCGAAAAAAGCAGGTCGCAATCAATGCCAACTTTTTAGTGAAGCAATCAATATCCAGTTAAATGAACGAGTAGCCATAGAAAGTGGCTTAAGAGGTGTCGCGGCACGTAACGAGCTTGAGCTACTGTACCAGCCAATTATTGATAGCAATACTAACGAAGTCGTAAAATGTGAAGCACTACTGCGCTGGAAAACCAGCGATGGCGGCTACGTTATGCCAGACGTATTTATCCCTATTGCCGAAGATACGGGTTTAATTAAACAGCTTGGCGAGTGGGTTATTCAGCAAGCTTGCAAAGATCTGAAGTATTTACAGCAGCATATCAACGCTAATATGAAATTTGCGATTAATATTTCACCCAATCAGTTAAAAGAAACAAGTTTTTCTCAAGTTATTGCAGCAAAAATGGAAGAGTATCAACTATCTCCAGAGGCGCTAGAGCTAGAAATAACTGAGAGTGTGTTAATCAATGATTTAGGAGAAACTAAAGCTAATTTAGAGGCTTTATGCGATAAAGGGATACGCCTGTCTATAGATGATTTTGGTACAGGTTACTCGTCGCTGGGCTACTTGCAGAAATATCCCTTTTCAACACTAAAAATTGACCGAAGCTTTGTGAGTCAAATAGAAATCAATAACAACAACTCCAAATTGACCGAAACCATTATTACTATGGCACATAACTTAGATATGAAAGTAGTAGCAGAAGGCGTAGAAACAGAGGGACAACAGCAATTTCTAAAACGCTGCCAATGTGACTTTATACAAGGGTATTTATATAGCAGACCGGTGAAATTAGAGCTGCTTGTAGAAAAACTAAGGACAACGGGCAATAACGATTAGAAATAGGGCGCTTAAAAGCGCGTCCTTGCGCTTTTAGTTATTGGTTTAGTTGGGTTGAATAATGGGCCATCCTTTATTTTTGGCGAACGCTTCCAAGCGTCGTCCACCCGCCACCGCTCTAGGGTTCCCAACAGCTTCTAGCATGGGAACATCAGAGATGTCATCGCCATAGCCGTAGCACTCCTTGGCATCCCCACCTTGCGCCATTAAAAACAGTTTAATAGCATCTGCTTTCCCCTCACCAATAGTTTGTGGAGGAATAATATTGCCTGTATACCTATCACCATCACGCTCTAAATTAATAGATAATATATGCTCGACACCTAAATCATCAGCTATAGGTTGTAATAACTCTCTGAAAGAGCCAGAAACAAAAACGCACTCAGTGCCTTCTTGCTGATGTTGTCGTAAAATGTGAGTGATATTACGATGGTAAAAAGCAGTCTTATCTACGGAATGCTTCAAAAACCACTGCTGGGTAACTGATTCTACATCGGATATAGAGAAGTGTTTGAAATAGGAGTAATAGATCTGGTTAGCTATACTCCAATCAGTGTCATTTTTTATCAAGTTTTCAAATCTTCCATTGAACTCTATCTCTAGGTTATAGTTGGGCAAAGATTTAAAGTACTGTTTGATAAAGCTGAACATGCTTTTATCACAAATGATAGTGTCATCAATGTCAAAAAAAGCGTATCTAGCTGTGATGGGGAGTGGATGGTTATGCATGACCAGCTCCTACAGATACATGTTCTTTAATGTAAGAAGTGGCAATATGTCTTTTATATTCGTCCAATGATTGATTTGCAAATCTATTTTCCATATTTAATACTCGTTTATCTGGCATCATGGTTCCATCTAATGAAAGTGAAGCAGATATATTGCCACACTGAATTACATCTACACTCATAATGTAATGTCTTCTTTTTTCTTTGCTCTCGTCTCTCTTCGTAATTGTTACTTTTAGAGTTGTTGGTAGCGGAAAAGCAAAACGATTATAGTTAACGTTCAAATTATTGAACACAAAGTATAGCTTTTCATCTGTATTTTTTACTAAAAAATGTTCAATTACTGCCATTGACGCTTGCCTTGCTGCCTCTACTAAAATCATTCCTTGGATATGTAGACCTGTTTGATGATCCCCCATCATTTCGCATTCTTCATCAATGAGCATCTCCATTTTAAAAATAGATTCAGATTGTCTTTGAGGTTGAGAAATTAATATGTTTTCTGCTTTATGTTTATGTGTAAGCTGCTTTGATGCTCTTTTTGGCACAAAATCTAACATTTTAAAGTCAAAATATTTTGAATGTTTAGATGTTGATAGTAAATTTATGATGTGTCTAAGCGCCTTGTCACTAAAGCCTTGACCGAGTATTAAGTGAACTTTTGTAGATTCAGGGAAAATAAGATTATCTGTACATAATAGGCTACATAGCTCGGATTTAGTGATAACATCGTTTTTTATAGCGAAATGATGAAATTTGTCTGATACGACTAGCAGTGTTTTACTTAACATGTGAATTACCTCTGATTGTTTTGAATATAGGAGTAGCGCTAAGACTTAATCTGACTTAATGCTGATCTCATATTGACATTGCTGTAGGGTTTTTTATAAGCAATCTTTAATGCGCGTTTTTTTAATGATTTAGGTGCCATATTTGTCGTTTGTATTAATTGATTACTAGGATTTTTAATTATGATTTTTAATAGGTTTGCAAATTTTTTTTTACCTTTGGTAGCACTTCTTGTTGTTGTTAAGGTTGAAGCTGTGGAGTTGAATTTTGTAGGCATTGAGGTGGCTCCCTGGGCTTCCCTCGATAAAGAAACTGGTGAGTATGTAGGTATATTTGCAGATTTAGCTTATGAAATAGAACGCAGAACAGGGTATGAAATAAAAGTGACTCTCTCCCCATATGCTCGAATTAATAGAGAGCTAGAAACTAATAGACAAGATTGCACAATTCTTATCGTTGATGAAGAAAGAGAAAAAATAATTAAAAAGGGAGAATATTTATTTAGTTTGCCTGTGGGTGTAATACCTAAAAGATCGGTTATTTTAGGAAGGTATAAAGATCTATACGGAAAAAATATATCGTTGTTGCGAGGAGCTGCTATATCACATAAATTCAATAGCGATCAAAAATTAACTAAGCAGTTTGATACTGATTACATGATTATTTTACGAAAATTAGAATATGACAGAATTGATGCCATAGCAGGTGTTATTCCCACTATTCAATATCTAGCAAAACAAGAGGGGTTATCTCAAATTTTGGGGGAGCCTTTAAGCCTTTCATCAGAGCCTGTGTATTTGCAGTGTTCTAAAACCTCCAGTCATATTCAGTATCTTCCAGTTTTAAATTCTGCCATTAAATCTATTGTAAGTGATGGCTCGATAGTGAAAATTTTTGATAAGTACTTTCAAGAAAATGAATAATATTGTTTTTTTAAAGGCCTTTGTAAGTGTTTTTTTTATTCTGTTGTCTGCAAGTGTAAAATCTGTCGAATTAAATTTTATTACTTTAGAGGTCGCGCCTTGGGCTTACAAAAATTCATATGGAGTCGTCTCAGGAGCGTTTCCAGATATTGTTCATGAGTTAGAAAAAGAAACAGGGTATAGCATAAAAGTCACTTTGGCTCCGTTTGGTTTTTCTCGCATTGTCAGAGAGCTAGAGGCTGGTCGTCAAGATTGTACTATGATTATAGAGGGAAAGAAAAGAGAAGGTAAATTCTTCTTGGGCGAGAGGGTTGTAGATCTTCCTGTTGGGGTAATAGCAAAAAAGAATATTATTTTGAATGATTATAACGACCTTAAAGGGTTAAAGGTTTCGGTTCACAAGGCATTAGAGATTGTTGAGGGTTTTACTCAAGATCCTCTCGTTAAAAAAGAGTATGATAGTGGTTATGAATCCGGTCTTCGTAAAATTTACCATGGTAGGGTTGACGCGGTGGCTGGTGTTTTACCTACAATAAAATATCTTGCCAAGTCAGTAGAAATGGAGGAGGTTCTTGGCTTTCCATTAGTCCTTAAGAAAGAACCTATTTATCTTCAGTGCTCAAAAAAAATTAAGGACGTAGCTTATATAAAAAAACTAAATAAAGCTATTGTGAGTTTGAGGAATAGTCTTGCGTTCAAAGAAGTAATGAAGAAAAATAATATGTTGTTTGAGGGTGATTGAGAGTTTGGTAGCTGATATTAAGAATAAAATAGCATTCACGCTTGCAAGAGTGGTAAATAGTAAAAGTATAGCTAAAACTCTTCTTTTGTGGATTGTTTTTTTTAGTTCCCTAATTACTATTACTTTAAGTGCTGTTCAGTTGTTTATTGATTATCAACTGGAAGTTGATGCAATTAATAAACGTTTAGATGAAATAGAAAGTTCTTATAAAGGTATTGTAGAAGCAAGTCTGTGGAATGTTGATGTGGAGCAGTTGGAAATACAAATGGATGCTATCAAAAGGTTGCCTGATATTGAATCAGTTATTGTTCAGGAACTTGGTGGTTCCAATGGTGCAATAACTTTAAAAAAGGGAGTTTTAAAGAGTGTTGAACAGCAAAGAAAGTATATGCTTACAAGAGTTGATGGTGACGAAGAAATACATATAGGCGATCTTTATGTTGAAGTTTCTATCAATGCGATTTACCAACGCCTTTTCAACAAAGCCTTAACTATAATGTTGGTGCAAGGGATTAAAACATTCTTCGTTTCTTTCTTTATTCTATATGTGTTTTATCGTTTAGTTACTCGGCATATTATTAGTATTGAGCAGTTTTTGCGCAATATAAATATGCGTGAATCTTTTTCATCGCTCGAATTATCTCGTAAACCGAATATAAAAAGTGACGAGCTTGATCATTTGGTAAGTGCTTACAATTCGATGATTATTGATTTGCGTCGTTCCTATGATGATATTAGAACGGTGAATAAGCAGTTAAAGAAAGATATTGTTGCTCGTAAGCAGGCGCAAGCGGAAGTGAAGTTGTTAAATGATGAGTTAGAAAACCGTGTGTTGTTACGAACGGCAGAGTTAGAGGCTGCTAATAAAGAGCTGAACTCTTTTTGCTATTCGGTATCACATGATCTACGTGCGCCGTTGCGACGAGTGGAGGGCTTTAGGCGTACTTTTTCTGAAGAATTTTCATCAAGGCTCGATCCTCAAGGCATGCATTATTTATCTAGAATGGAAGCGTGTACGAGTGAAATGAATGCAATGATTGATAGCTTTTTGGTGTTGTCCAAATCAACAAGTGCCGAACTGAATATTGAAGATGTCAATCTATCTGAAGTAGCTAATCGCGTGATTCATCAGCTTGTTGAGTCTGATGGTTCTCGAAACGTCTCCGTTACTATCCAAAAAAATATTGTTATTCCTTGTGACGCACGCTTGGTAGAGTTGTTGTTAACAAACTTGCTTGATAACGCGTGGAAATACTCGTCAAAAAATTCAGAGGCGGCTATTTCATTTTATCGTCGTAAAAAGAAAGGTGAGTATATTTATATTGTCGAAGACAATGGTGCGGGTTTTAATATGGAGTTCGCTGACAATTTGTTTTCACCATTTACTCGCTTACACAAACTTAGTGATTTTCAGGGCGTCGGTATTGGCTTAGCCACTGTGAAGCGGGTCGTTGCTCGACACGGTGGTCGTGTATGGGCTGAATCTGCGGTGGGTGAGGGAGCTAAATTTCACTTTACATTAAGCCCCCCAAAATTCACTTTGCAAGGCGAAATCTAAGGCACGGATATAAACCGTGTTTGTAAGCTGTTTTCATTAAACGGGATTGTTTTAAATAAGGAATTGCTGAATAAGGAGTCTCTTACAGCAAGTAATGGTACCAGAGGCCGGACTCGAACCGGCAC
>AEVK01000221.1 GCA_000209515.2 gamma proteobacterium IMCC1989 | reverse complement strand
ACAAAAACGCAACTTAGCAAGGCGTTATGCGTAATAAAATCTTTAGCTAGGAATATAAAAAACATGAAAGTAATCAGAGGCAAAGAATTTACAACTAGTACTGCTTGGACAGGCGAAGACATTGCTAATATGGGTGGTATAAAAACTAAAATTCGTTGGACAGACCAGCCATATAAATGGCATACAAATTATGGTGAAGAGGTTTTTGTCGTCTTAGATGGTACGGTTGAAATGTTCTATAAAGAAGAAAATGTAGAAAAATCAGTATTACTAAATACTGGAGATATATTCTTTGCTTCAGTAGGTACAGAGCATTTTGCTAGTCCTCAAGGAGAGGTTAGGCTATTGATTGTTGAAGATGAAAAAAGCGCATAACAAATTGCTGCATCCGACACATACT
>AEVK01000222.1 GCA_000209515.2 gamma proteobacterium IMCC1989 | reverse complement strand
TTTATGATTTTTTTTATGATTAAATATCCCATACATCCACAGCTTAGGGTCCACTAGAATTATTTATGAATATTAACGACACGATTCAAAGCCTCTATAAAGATTATGGTCAGTTAAAAGGCGTAACTATCGAATGCCAAAAAGAGTTAGTGGCCATTGGTATTAAAAACCAAGCAGCAACCGCAGAGGTATTTTTACAGGGCGCACAAATTACTCGATATCAGCGTATAGGCGAGATACCTACTTTATTTCTCAGTCAAGCATGTGAGTATCAGCAAGGTTCTGCATTACGGGGTGGCATCCCTATTTGTTGGCCATGGTTTGGCGACTTAGCGAAAAATCCTGAAGCAGTGAAACAGCAATTAGTAAATGAAGGTCAAGCCGAAATTACAACAGAATTTCCCGCTCATGGTTTTGTACGTCAGCGCGACTGGACGATAGAGTCGATCCGTACACCAGCTGACGACCTCACGATTGTTGAGCTGTCATACCATGTAAAAGATGAGCCTCTATGGCCTTTTGATACCCTGTTAACTTGTCGTATCTCCATTGGGGCGGCATTGTCAGTGAGCTTACATATCGCCAATAACAGCTCGCAGCCTGTTGTATTTAGCGCAGCTTTGCATAGTTACTTTGCTGTAAGTCATGTTGATAATGTGCGAATCAATGGTTTCAATCAATGTGAATATTACGATGCGCTAGACGTTAATGAGAAAAACGAATGGCAGTTAAAAACGCAGCAAGGGGATATTACTTTCTCTGAAGAAGTGGATCGTGTATATCAACCTTCCACCTCACCTGTAGTTATTAACGATAAAAACCGAGCAACAAACATAAGCTCGTTGGGTAGTCGTAGTACTGTAGTGTGGAACCCTTGGGTAGATAAATCCCAAACATTATCGCAATTTAAAGAAGACGATTACCAGCGAATGGTCTGCGTTGAAACGGCCAATGCAGTAAATGATGTGGTACGTCTCGAAGCGGGTGAGGCGCACAAGTTGGAAGTGACTATTTCAGTATAACTTGATAGAGATAGTCGGGTAACAATAGTCGGGTAATAATGGTTTGATAACAATAGCCTTGTAATGATGGTTGGGTTTAACTAATCACCCCAGTTGTCCGTACACGTTTATTCCCTTTAACCGGCTTAGCTTTTAATGCATCTTGTTTTTTCTTTTGCTGATGATCAATAACATTTTTAATCGCAATTAAAAATCCCGTCACTAAAAATGCACCCGGTGGGAGCAGGGCAATCAGAAAACCGGGATAGCTATCGCCAAATATATTCAGCTTCCACGCACGGGCGCTTTCGCCAAATAATAATTGCATGTCGGCGAATAAAGTACCGGCACCTAATAGTTCACGTATTGCGCCTAGCGCGACTAATACTAATAAAAACCCTAAGCCCATCATAAAACCATCCACTGCTGAGGGAATGATTTTGTTTTTGCAGGCAAAGGCATCGGCGCGGCCAAGAATGGCGCAATTGGTGACGATTAAGGGAATAAAGATGCCGAGTATTTGATATAGCTCGTAAGTATAGGCCTGCATTAATAATTCTGTTGCCGTAGTAAAAGAGGCGATGATCATCACAAAAGCCGGTAGCTTAACCGCATCGCTGACTACGTTACGAATTAACGAAACCACGACGTTAGAACCGATCAATACTAGCATCGTTGCTAGGCCTAAGCCTAAAGCGTTAACCACAGAACCGCTTACGGCCAATAAAGGGCATAGCCCTAATAATTGTACTAGGGCAGGGTTGTTAGACCACAAACCATTTTGGCTGATTTCTTGGTAGTTAACGTCAGCCGAGTCGTTGCTGCTAGTTGCCGCAGTATCTAGATCGTCGGGAGAAGTGTTGTCAGCTACGGTGTTAGTCATAATGTTTCGCTAGGTTGATGGTTGTTCAAATGGTTTTTACATCAGTTCTTTAAATAAGTGCAGGCGCTATTGCTTGTTCGCTTTTTCTGCATTATTGGGTGTTTCATCAACATTGTTCAGCTTGGCTTGCGTAAACAAGCTTTTCTGATGCTCTTCGACAAACTGTAAGATCTTATGCACTTGTTTAACTACCGCACGGGGAGTAATTGTTGCACCCGTAAACTGGTCAAATTCGCCGCCGTTTTTCTTTACATTCCAGTTGTCGTCGCTGGTATTTTGTAATGAGCGACCAAAGAAGCTAGTAATCCATTGGTTTTTCTTTATGTCTATTTTATCGCCTAAACCCGGTGTTTCTTTGTGGGTCAGTACACGAACACCAGCAATAGTGCCGTCGGTATTTACGCCAGTAATTAACTTAATGTCGCCGTTATAACCATCAGGCGCTACTGCAGGAACAATCACCGCGACGATACTATTGTTTTTGCGGGCAACATAAATGTTCTCACCGCTGATTTTCCCTAAAGCATCACGAGCTGATTCAGGAAGGGTGATGGTGTCTAGCAATATGTCATTGTCAAAACGCGACTGTGGAATAATCTCTAGTAACGCTTTTTGAGCCGCTTTACGTTCTTCTATGCTAATTTTTTCTTTTGTGCCTTCATAGGTCGTTGCAAGAATACCTGCCGTGACCAGCGCAAATAAAAGCAGTAGTAAGCTATTTTTACCAATAGAAACTGGCATTTTCATGAGTGGTTAATCCTAATCTTTTCTTTTATCAACACGTTCGGCTTTTTTATGGCCGTAAGTACGTGGGACGGTATAGTAATCAATAAAGGGGGCAGCAAAGTTCATTAGCAATACGGCAAAAGCAACGGCATCGGGATAATTGCCCCATGCACGAATAATATAAATAAGAATGCCGATACCTGCGCCGTAGATAACACGGCCTTTGTTACTGACAGCAGAGCTAACAGGGTCGGTGATAATAAAGAATGCGCCTAACATGGTGCCGCCAGACAGTAAGTGCAGCAATGGCGAGCCGCCACTAGTAGAGCTGCCGCCGTCATTAAATAGTGCTGCCATCAAAAATAACGCTACCAGCATACTCACTGGTGCATGCCATGTGAAAATTTTCTTTTGTAGTAGAACTAAGCCACCAGCTAAAAAGGCAAGGTTAACCCATTCCCAGCCGACACCTGCAAAAAGCGCTTGGCCAAATAATGTGTTTTGCTGAACAATTTGTTCGGCCATTAAACCACTTTGGTTTTTAAATAAATCTAATGGTGTTGCACCGGTGTAGGCATCTACAGCGGCACTGTTATAAAACACTGCGGACAAGGATTCGATAAGACTGGGCAATTGTCCATCAGCGGATAAGCTTACAGGATTTATCCAGCGGGTCATTTCTACAGGGAAAGAAATAAGTAACACCACATAACCGATCATCGCAGGGTTAAAGGGGTTTAGCCCTAAACCGCCATACAATTGCTTCGCTAAAATAATTGATGTGGCTGTGCCCACCACCACCAACCACCAAGGAGCATAGGGTGGCAAAGCGAGGCCGAGCAATACCGCAGTGACTAATGCGCTGTAGTCATTTAAATAATGTTTAATAGGGCGGTGACGCAACTTTAATACGAAGGCTTCGCTAAGTAATGCGGTTACGCTGGCAATAATCAGATTAATGAGTGTGCCCCATCCGAAAAAATAACTCAGTGCGATAAAGCCCGGAATAGTGGCCATAATCACCCATTGCATCACATTGCGCGTATTACGCATATGATGAGTATGTGGTGAAGATGGTAGTGATGAGGCGTTCATAAAACTCATAATTAGTTTAACTCTTTTTCTAATGCTTCTTTGGCGGTGGCGAGTTTTTGTTCTAGCTTTTCAGCGCCAGCTCTAAAGGCATCAACGTTTTCGTTGTTTTCTTTTTCAGCTTCTTTAAGGCGTGTTTGCGCTTTGGCTAAACGCTGTTCTAATGAGGTTATACTCTTTTGTAGTTTCTCTTTAGGCGACATGGTGGCCATTGCCGCTGCGTTTGCTTTAGCGCGTTCGATAGCAGAGCCAGCCGCATCGTTTGCTGTTTCGACTTTTTCTGAACCTGTTGTCGCAGAAGAATGAGTCGGTGTCACGGTGGCCGATGGGTTTT
>AEVK01000223.1 GCA_000209515.2 gamma proteobacterium IMCC1989 | reverse complement strand
TAGTTTCGCAGAAGCTTACGGTAAAGCGCAAAAAGGCGCGGGGGATACCATTCCTACTAGTGGCCGAGCCTTTATTAGTGTTCGCGATGTCGATAAAGATGGCATCGTTGCTGTTGCCCAATCGTTATCTGAGCAAGGATTTGAGTTGGTTGCCACTCGTGGTACCTACGATGTGCTGACGAAAGCGGGCCTACAGGCTGAGGTGGTCAATAAAGTCGCAGAAGGCCGCCCTCATATTGTCGATATGATTAAAAATGATGAAATATCATTGATTATTAATACCACCGAAGGGCGCCAAGCGACAAAAGATTCATCAAGTATTCGTCGTAGTGCCGAAAGCCACTTTGTGTATTACACCACCACATTGGCTGGCGGTGATGCAGTGAGTCAGGCCTTGCGTGTTGGCGGCAATGAAGAGCAGGTGCGTAGCTTGCAAAGCTTACATCAGCGATTAGCGTAAAAATAACAAGCTGGCGTAGTGGTCAGCGATATAAAGAATAGAGTAATAGTATGAACAAAGTTCCCATGACAAAGCGAGGCGCCGATGCCTTGCAAGCTGAGCTAGATGACTTGAAAAAAGTTCAGCGCCCGCGGATTGTGCAAGCGATTGCAGAAGCCCGTGAACACGGTGATTTGAAAGAGAATGCGGAATACCACGCGGCACGTGAGCAGCAAAGCTTTTGTGAGGGTCGCTTGCAAGAAATTGAAGGTAAGCTGTCCAATTCGCAAATAATCGATATTATGTCTCTACCATGTACGGGCAGAGTTATCTTCGGTGTGACGGTCAGTTTGTTAAATCTCGATACCGATGAAAAAGTGACTTATCAAATTGTGGGTGACGATGAAGCCGATGTGAAACAAGGTAAGATTTCGGTTAATTCGCCTATCGCAAGAGGGTTAATTGGTAAGTCAGAGGGTGATGATGTAGCGATTAAAACGCCTTCTGGTGAAGTAGAGTATGAGATCGAGGCTGTTAAGCACATTTAAGTGGCTTAGTTCTTAAGTGATTTAACTCTTAAGCGGTTTAACTCTTAAGTGGTTTAGCTCTGGCGATCAAAAACTTTGGCTATCAAAAACGCTAGCGATTAAAAGCTAGCGATAAAAAAAGGGGCTGCCGTTATCGGTGAGCCCCTTTTTTATGGTTTTCTTCTTTCTTTGTCTCTTTCTTTCTTCGCTTTGCAGTGTGAGTGTTTAGCGGATGTTAGAGAGTTTTATATTAGGCCGCTTGGCTTCTCTCAGTAGCAGCGCTACTTTCCCTATTTGCTGCACTTCTAGCGCTTTTGTTTTACTGCAAATATCGCTAATAGTGGCTACTCTGCTTTCTTTGTCGTTAATTGCGACCTTAATCTTGATCAGTTCGTGATCGTCTAGTGCGCGATTAATCTCTTTTATCACGTTTTCTGTGACTCCATTACCGCCAATGGTCACCACCGGGCTTAGGTCATGCCCAATGCTGCGGTAACGTTTTTTTTGTTCATTGTTTAATGACATAAGAAGCCTGTTGTATAAGGGAGTTGTAATTGCTCAAAGGCTGCGCATTTTAGTTTTATTTTGTTGAAAAAGCGAACCTTATTGCAGAGTCTTCTATCATGGATGTGGCTCAGTGTGCGATAATTTCCATTTATGTCTCGGTGATAAAGCAATATTATGGCTCGTTCTAAATCCAGTAAAGGTTGGCTTGAAGAGCATTTTAAAGATAAGTATGTTCAGCAGTCTCAGCAAGATGGCTATCGCTCCCGCGCCTGCTATAAGCTACTAGAGCTAAATAAAAAAGATAAGCTCATCAAAAAAAATATGACAGTAATTGATCTGGGCTCAGCACCCGGAGGCTGGTCTCAGGTGGCTGCTGAGCTTGTTGGTGACAACGGTACTGTGATTGCTTCTGATATTTTGCCTATGGATGGCATTGCTGGTGTTCAGTTTGTACAAGGTGATTTTACCGAAGATAGCGTGTTCGAAGAAATCATGAATGCGATGCAAGGTTTTAAGGCAGACCTTGTTATTTCCGATATGGCACCCAATATGAGTGGTATGGCTGAAGTTGATCAGCCGCGTGCGATGTATCTCGTCGAACTTGCACTGGATATGGCAGTCAATACCCTAGAGGTAGGTGGTGGCTTTGTTGCCAAGGTTTTTCAAGGCGAAGGTTTTGACGCGCTGTTAGCCGAAACCCGAAAGAATTTTACTCGTGTAGTCACCCGCAAGCCGGATGCCTCGCGCGCACGGTCTCGAGAAGTTTACTGGGTGGCAACAGGCTTTAAAGGGTAGCTTGAGTGTTTGTTTGTGCGGTTTAGCACGTTAGTCCCCCATTATGACCTATTATTAAGTATATTGTTTGTTACGAGCATAACCGTCACGCGTCGTGCTTGCGTATAAACAGCTACATGTAGTTGTTTATCGTTAAATGTGGTTTTGTTAAATGTGGTTTTGTTAAATGTAGCTGTTTTAAATGTGGCTGTGTTAAATATAGCTATGTTCAATTTAGTTTCGTTGAAGTGAAGTACGTCGAAGTTAGGCGCATTGAAATATAGAGGGTAGTCTTTTGAATGATATGGCAAAAAATTTCGTACTGTGGTTAGTCATTGCCGCAGTTATTCTAGCAGTCGTGCAAGGCTTTGATAAGCCTGCCCAAGATACGCTGCTAGACTACTCTGAATTTGTTAAAGAGGTGCAGGGTGGAAAGGTAAGTGAGGTATCGATTGACGGGTTGACCATCCGTGGCAAGACTGTCAATGGTGAGGAGTTTCGTACCGTTCGCCCTCAGGTGCGTGACGATAAGCTCATGGACGATTTGCTGAATAATCGCGTGGCAGTAAAAGCGCCTGAGCCACAAGAAGCCAGTATTTGGCGACAGCTACTGGTTGCGAGCTTCCCTATTCTAATCATTATTGCCGTGTTCATGTTCTTTATGAAACAAATGCAAGGTGGCGCCGGTGGTAAAGGCGGCCCGATGAGCTTCGGTAAAAGTAAGGCGCGTTTATTGGGTGAAGACCAGATTAATGTGACCTTCGCTGACGTGGCGGGTGTGGACGAAGCCAAAGAAGAAGTGCAAGAGATTGTCGAGTTTTTACAAGACCCTGCAAAGTTTCAACGCTTAGGTGGTAAGATCCCTCGCGGTGTCTTAATGGCCGGTCAGCCGGGCACAGGTAAAACTTTATTAGCTAGAGCGATTGCCGGTGAGGCCAAAGTGCCTTTCTTTTCGATATCTGGTTCTGATTTCGTAGAAATGTTTGTCGGTGTGGGCGCATCGCGTGTACGTGATATGTTCGAACAAGCGAAGAAACATTCGCCGTGTATCATCTTTATTGATGAAATCGATGCGGTGGGCCGTCATCGTGGCGGCGGCCATGGTGGTGGTAACGATGAGCGAGAGCAAACCCTAAACCAATTGTTAGTTGAGATGGACGGTTTTGAGGGTAACGAAGGTGTTATCGTTATTGCGGCCACTAACCGCCCTGATGTATTGGATAAAGCGTTAATGCGTCCAGGCCGCTTTGATCGACAAGTACATGTTGGTTTACCTGATATTCGCGGTCGCGAACAAATTCTTAAAGTACATATGCGTAAAGTGCCTATTGCTGATCAAGTGGATCCTTCTATTATTGCTCGTGGTACCCCTGGGTTCTCTGGTGCTGATTTAGCCAATTTGATCAACGAGGCGGCATTGTTTGCTGCCCGTGCGAATCGCCGCTTAGTGACCAATGAAGAGTTCGAGAAAGCGAAAGATAAAATATTGATGGGTGCTGAACGCAAAAACATGGCGATGAGCGAAAAAGAAAAAATTAATACGGCGTATCATGAGGCTGGTCACGCTATCGTGGGTCGTTTAGTGCCAGAGCATGATCCGGTACATAAGGTCAGTATTATCCCTCGCGGACGCGCCTTAGGCGTGACGGTGTATCTACCGGAGGAAGATAAGTATAGTTTGAGTAAGCGAGCGCTTGAATCTCAGTTGAGTTCATTGTTCGGTGGACGTATTGCAGAAGAGTTAACGTTGGGCTTTGATGGTGTGACCACGGGCGCTTCTAATGACATCGAGCGTGCAACACAGTTAGCGAATAATATGGTCACCAAGTGGGGCTTATCTGAAAAGTTAGGGCCATTGCACTACGGTGAAGATGAGTCAGGTGTACCGGGTGCGGGCAACGTCAACTATTCTGGACATACATCAAAAGCGATTGATGAGGAAGTTCGTCGAATAGTCGATAGCACCTATGCGCGAGCGCAAAAGCTTCTGGAAGAAAATAGAGATATTTTAGAATCTATGAAAGATGCGCTAATGGAATATGAAACGATTGACGCTGAGCAAGTCGATGATTTAATGGCTCGACGCAAAGTGCGCCCACCAAAAGACTGGCATAACAATGACGATTCTTCTGGCAGCGATGGCGCTGCAACGACAGAAGAAAAGGTTGCGGATAAAAAAGATAACTCCGATCCTATCGGTGGCCCCGCCCCCGCCAGCGACGTCTAAGCCGTTTTCCGTGATAATAAAAAGCCTTCGTTTATCGAGGGCTTTTTAGTTTCTCATAAGTCATTATTGAAACAGGTATCTATGTCTGCCTTTACTCCTCCTCTTTTGTTTGAAAGCCACCCGAACTTAGCTTTCGATGTTCCCCGTTTGATGGCCATTGTTAATGCAACGCCAGACTCTTTCTCTGATGGTGGCTTGCTCTACAAAAAGGATAGGATAGATCGCGATGCGACGCTTTTTCGTTTGCAGCAAGTGGTTGCTGAGGGGGCGGAGATTATAGACATTGGTGGCGAGTCAACTCGTCCCGGCGCGTCGGCCATTTCTGTTCAAGAAGAAATGGATCGTGTGCTGCCTGTACTTGAGCTGGCTGCAGCAGAAACGGATTTGGCTATATCAATAGATACCAGTTCGCCGGAGCTTATGCGAGAAGCAGCTAAAAAAGGTGCGCACCTAATTAATGATGTACGAGCATTGTCACGACCGGGTGCTGTTGAAGCGGCGGCATCAACAGGCCTGCCGGTGTGTTTGATGCATATGCAGGGTGCTCCAGCATCTATGCAGGTCTCCCCAAATTATAAAGATGTTGTACGTGATGTTGTGTGTTATTTACAGTCACGTATTGATGCTTGTGTTAACGCTGGCATCGACTCGACGCGTATTTGTATTGATCCAGGGTTTGGCTTTGGTAAGACCCTAGAGCATAACTTGTTGTTACTTAAATATTTAAGCGAGTTGAAAAAGTTGGGCTTTCCGCTGTTGGTAGGTTTGTCGCGTAAATCCATGATTGATCATCTGTTAAAGCGTGATCTAAAAGATCGTTTGCCGGCGAGCCTTGCGTTGGGTTTAATGTCTCTAGAGCGTGGGGCAAATATTTTACGCGTACACGATATTCGTGAAACTCGTGATATTATAGATGCCTTCGTTGCCGTTAGGTATTGCGATTAAATGTTGTGTTTAGTCGTGTGATAATGAATGAAAAATAAATATATTGGGCTTCTGATTCAGGCTTGTTCAGAGGTTATATATGTAAAGTGTTGTAAACAGGAGTATGAGCTTGTCTAGAAAGTATTTTGGAACCGATGGTATTCGTGGACGAGTAGGTGAAAGCCCTGTTACGCCAGATTTTATGTTGAAGTTGGGTTGGGCCGCGGGCAGAGTGCTCACGAAGGATGCCGAGGGCTCCAAATTAATTTTGATTGGTAAAGACACCCGAATTTCTGGTTACATGTTTGAGTCTGCTCTAGAGGCCGGCTTGATTAATGCTGGTGTTGATGTTGGATTATTGGGACCTATGCCGACACCAGCCATTGCTTATTTAACGCAGGCATTTCGTGCTCAAGCGGGTATTGTTATCAGTGCGTCACATAACCCTTACTACGATAACGGCATTAAATTTTTCTGCGGGAAAGGCGCGAAATTACCTGATGCGGTCGAGGCGGCAATAGAAGCCGAGTTAGATCATGTGATGACGAGTGCGGAGTGCTTGGGTAAAGCGCGTCGTATTGGTGATGCAGTTGGGCGCTATGTCGAATTTTGTAAGGGGACGCTTCCCCGTAATATGAATTTATCTAACCTTAAGGTCGTGCTGGATTGTGCGAATGGCGCAACGTATCAGGTTGCCCCTAGCGTCTTTCGCGAGCTAGGTGCGTCTGTTGATGTTATTCATGCTGAACCAGACGGTTTTAACATTAATGAAAGTTGTGGTTCTACAGTTCCAGAGCATCTTCAGCAGCGAGTAAAAGAAATTGGTGCCGATCTAGGTATTGCTTTCGATGGCGATGGTGATCGAGTAGTTTTTGTTGATGGTAATGGTGATATCGTTGATGGCGATGAGTTGCTGTACATTATTTCCAGTGCTTGTCATAAAGAGCAAGGTTGCACCGGCGTTGTAGGGACGTTGATGTCTAACTATGGTTTGGAGTTAGCATTTAAAAAGTTAGGCATTCCATTTGTTAGGGCTAACGTGGGTGATCGACATGTTATTCAAAAAATGAAGGAAAATAATTGGAGTCTAGGTGGTGAGTCTTCCGGGCATATCATTTGCAGCAACGTCACTACTACCGGCGATGGTATTATTTCTGCATTACAGGTGGTCTATGCTCTGGGGATTTTAGATGCTCCTTTAGCCGAAGCTAAGCATGGCATGAGCAAAATGCCGCAAAAAATGATTAATGTGCGCATAAAACAAAAAGTGGATGTTAGTCAGATCGAAGATATACAAGTTGCAGTAGCAGGTGTCGAAAAAAGATTGGGTAGCACGGGGCGAGTGTTGTTACGTCCATCAGGAACTGAACCGCTCATACGCGTGATGGTTGAAGGTGAAGATATTGAGTTGGTGACTGCATTGGCTACAGAGTTAGCTGGCGTAGTGGGGGGAGCGTTAGCAGTATAAATACCGCTTCGTCTTGTAACTTGTCCTCATGTTCGCTACTATTGCGCGCCGCTAAAGTCTGCCAGTATTGGAGAACGATCTGATTTCTTGTTGTTGCTATATTAATAACAGGGGATTAATAAAGGGCGGGTGTAAAAATAGAAGGCTAAAAACTTAATAAAAGGTAGAAAAAGGTACGATATGCGTCAATCGCTAATAGTAGGTAATTGGAAAATGAACGGCTCTAGAGCCGCCAATACTGCGCTGATTGGTGATTTTGTTAGCTGTATGGCTCAGTTGGGTAAAACCGATTCCGATGTTAAGTCTGCAGTGTGCGTGCCCTTTGTTTATTTGGATCAAGTAGGGCAGTTAGTAAATGCCGAGTCTGAGTCACCGGGCGCTATTAAGCTTGGTGCGCAAGATGTCAGCCTGCATGTTGAAGGTGCTTATACCGGCGAGATATCAGCAGTGATGTTGGCTGATATGGACTGTAAATACGTTATCGTAGGTCACTCTGAGCGTAGAGAGTATCATCATGAAAGTAATTTCTTGGTCGGCCAAAAAGCCTTAGCAGCATTGCAAGCTAAATTAACCCCGATTGTTTGCGTGGGTGAAACGCTAGAACAGCGTGAATCGAATAGTACATTAGCTGTTATTGAAGAGCAGTTAACCGCCGTTAAATCTATTATCGGCGAAAAGAATCTATCTAGGATAGTGGTTGCCTGCGAGCCAGTATGGGCAATAGGGACTGGTTTAACTGCTTCCCCAGAGCAGGCGCAAGAAGTGCATCAGTTTATACGCGCTCAACTAGGTGCGGATGCGGATAAGATTAGTTTGCTATATGGCGGTAGTGTTAAGCCTGGGAACGCAAGTGAGTTGTTTCAGTGTCCCGATATTGATGGTGCCTTAGTCGGTGGCGCATCGCTAGATGCTAAGAGTTTTTCTGATATTGTTTCAGCTGCTTCTATATAGCGTTCTGTTGTAGGTATCTATAGCGTGGATGTGTATAAATATTTAAGTAAGTAAACTGAATGAAGTAAGTAAGAGTCGTTAAGTTAGTTATTGAGTAAATAGTAAAAACAAGTAAATAGTGAAAAGAGTCAGGTAAATATAATGGAAACAATTGTAACAGTTATTCACTTATTGGTTGCGTTAGCAATTATAGGTCTTATCCTAATGCAGCAAGGTAAAGGTGCAGAAGCGGGTGCATCGTTTGGTGGCGGCGCATCTCAAACCGTATTTGGTAGTCAGGGTGGAAGTAACTTTTTCGCAAAAGCGACAGCCGTTTGCGCATTTGTATTTTTTGCTACAAGCTTTGGCTTGGCGGTCATTGCTAAAGAAAACACTTCTATTAATGTTGTCGACGGTATCCCAGCGATTATTCAGCCCGCGGTTGAAGAGTCTGAGATTCCATCAGCTGCGGCAAGTACATCTACCGCCGATGATTCGTCTTTAGAAGTCCCTGTTGTTATAGAAAGTGCGATAGAAGATGCTGCAAGTGAAGTGCCTGTTCCAGCGCAGTAGTATTTTGAAGTTGTTAGTGATCCACGCTTAGCGTGTTGTTTGGCTTTAAGGTTTAGCCAAAAAGAAGACAGTAATAAAGGTTATGCCCAAGTGGTGGAATTGGTAGACACGCTATCTTGAGGGGGTAGTGGCGTAAGCCGTGCCGGTTCAAGTCCGGCCTTGGGCACCATTTTTTATAGTCTTTGTAATAACTTGATAATTAACGTTTTTTTGTCTTGACCAATAGCATGTATCTCCTTATACTGCGCTCCCTTGATTGAGCAATAGCTTGTTAAGTATTTGGGTTTTTCGTGTAAGTTTCGTAAAACTTAAAATCATTTCATAGATGAAATGCTTAGCCTAAAAATGGATTTAGGCGTCGGTTCGGGGTTGAGCAGGATGGTAGCTTGCCGGGATCCCAAACCAAAA
>AEVK01000224.1 GCA_000209515.2 gamma proteobacterium IMCC1989 | reverse complement strand
AAAAACAAAAAAATACCACCGTTATTATCAGTAGCTTAATGGTTGTGCTATGCCTGCTTTCCCTGTGGATTATTTTCGAACGCCGCCGCCGTCTCATCGAACGCGCGCGCAGCCAACAGGCTTTCGCCCTACGGTTAGAGCGACAAGTGCGAGACAGAACCCGCGAACTAACCGAGTCGAATAGCTTGCTCGCATCCGAAGTCGTCGAGCGCCGTTCAGCAGAAGCCGCCCTGCGCGAAACGCAAGAAGATCTATTGCAAGCAGCAAAGCTCGCAGGTATCGGGCAAATGTCGGCAGCACTCGCCCACGAATATAACCAGCCTTTAGCGGCGATCCGTTCCTACGCCGATAACGCCAAACAATTATTAGCCTTAGAAAAGCCAGACGCCGTTAGCGATAACCTAACGCGAATTACTAGCTTAACCGAGCGCATGGCAAACTTAACCAAAACCCGGCGCTCCTTTGCCCACAAGTCGGACGGCACCCTAGCGCCCGTAGACATATCCAGCGTGATGGACGAAATGGTTATTCTCCTATCCCCCCAAGCGAAAAAGCAAGGTGCAGAACTCATCGTCATCCCGCCCAATAAAAAAGTACACGTCATGGCAGGGCATTTACGCTTATCACAAGTGATCACCAACTTAATAAGCAACGCCATGGATGCCATACAACACGAACATATTCAACGGGTAGAAGTCAGCTGGCAAACCGTAGGTAATCACGCAGAAATTTATGTAAAAGACAGCGGCCAAGGCATCCCCAGCGAACTAAAAGATAAAATATTCACCCCCTTCTTCACCACCAAAGGCGTAGGTGTCGGCTTAGGTTTAGGCCTGTTTATTGTCTACAACATGGTAAAAGAATTTCAAGGCACCGTAGAAGTCAAACAAGAAAGCGGCTACGGCGCAGTGTTTTGCATACAGCTGCCACTAGCGGTATAGCTATTCGTTGATAAACGCGCCAACTGGGTTTATTACTTGCTTGTTTGTAGTGTGGGGGGCATTATTGGTTTTTTTACGTTAAAGTCTGTAGCCTTTCGATTTGAAAAGAGTGTAAATAAACTTAATTATACGGATTCCGTCTAAGTAAGTTTACTGCAGATTCCATCTAGTTAACTGTTATACGAAAAGGAGGTTTTAAATGAGTGCTCAAGAATTTGCAGCTCAACTTAAAGAAACAATTCAAGGAGTCAAAGATAATGGGACTGCTGCTATTTATTGTGACAATTTAATTGCTTACTTAGATGATGTTTCTGAATCTCCATCACATACACCAACAGAAGTTGAATTAGAAAAATATAAGGCTGACCTACAGTTACATATAGAGCAAAATAAAAATTATCATGCCTCTCAACTTGAAATGTTTCGCTCTGTTATTTCTTCGGGTCAAAATGCTATACGCTCATCCTTTTTGCTTAATGGTGGTGCTTCGGTAGCGTTACTTGCTTTTATTGGACATCTAGCTACTACAAAACCTGAGAGTGTTTTATTGTTTGCGTCAGCTTTAATGCCTTTTGTCCTAGGGGTTTTATCTATGACAATAACATCAGGGTTAACTTATTTAGGTCAATGGTTGTATGACAACGTAGGAGTTAAATCACAAAAATGGGGTTTCCGCGTTAATATTGCATGCATATTACTAGGTATATCATCATATGCCTTTTTTATGTGGGGTATGTGTCGTGCATATTATGCATTCATCAATTTCGTATAACAAAGCTGTCAAATTGACGTCTTTTTCGTCGCTTCTTTTGTGGTTTAACGCTACGCTACCACAAA
>AEVK01000225.1 GCA_000209515.2 gamma proteobacterium IMCC1989 | reverse complement strand
TGGCTGGCCAGAAAAGGTTGACCACTACAGGGTGACGTTCTTTTTTGCCAAGCCGCGTTAGCTATAAAGTTTTTTCGGCCTAATATTTCATCGAGGACAACTTTCAGATAGTGAGCCTCGCCATCATCAACTGAGACCCAAATACTCCCATCTTCTGCTAATAGCTCTCGTAACAATTCTAATCTTGGATACATCAACGACAACCACTGACTATGCTCTAAATTATCATCGTAATGCTCAAACGCACTTTTGGTGTTGTAAGGTGGATCAATAAATATACATTTCACCTTGCCCGCATAAAACGGAATCAAGGCTTTTAGGGCTTCTAGGTTGTCACCTTGTATTAGTAGGTTTTCGCTATCTTTATCGCCATAGGATAATTCGGGGATTTCTTCTAATAGTCGATAAGCGCTTTTCGCGGCGGCTTTGGTGGCCGAATCCTTATTGAGCCAGTTAAGCAGTGGCATGGTATCCCCAGTTATTATTGTGAGTTGCTAATTTTGAAGGTGATTTTGCCCTAAAAACACGATTTTGTCGCCTCGCGTAATGACGAATGACCGCACATAACCAATTTTATGGTTATAAAGCCTAACTTTTAATTAATCACTGTTTAAAAACACAGTTAAGCCCCCACTATGTATGTTATAGCGTTCTAATAGGTGCAACAACGGCCTGTGGTTTGGAGCAAAAATCACCCTAAACCTTGCAAGGGATTCGCACTATGGCGCATTACTCAAACAGACATTTTTTTAGGCAAGCCCCAAACCACTATTTAGCTCTCTATTTTGATTCCAAAGGTATTGACGTAGATACCGATATTAACGCGCTTAAAGAAAACGATATAGATGCCCTGCAGGGTATTCTTAACCCATTAGAGGATGCTTTAACAGCCAGTATAGAGGCCGATTTTCAAGGGGTAAATGCCTTGGCTCGTGAGGGTGGTATTAATGCCTTGAATGATGAAGCGCGGTTTCATGGTGATGATGATTTTATTGAGGCAATGGCGGCTATAGACGGCTTTCATGCCAAGGCGTTTTATGCGTTTTTGAATAAGCGTAGTTACTGGCAAGGGGCGGCGCGGTTTTTACATGCCGATAATGTGAGTGCGTCTTATTGGAAAAAGCGCAACGACTTACCCCATACACCCCCACACGTTGAGGGTGAGGATATAAAAGGCTTAGAAAAAGCCATTAGCAGCTTCTTCTATCATAAAGAAGGGCGTGGTAAAAACTGCATTGTTGAGCCTTACCGCCGCAACCAAAAAGAATACTTTTTTGCCTACCCTGAAGACTTTGCCCAATCGGATATTGAGTGGGTGGGCAGCTCATTACAAAACAAAGCCCGCCACCCCGCCTTTGAAATTATCTTTGTGTATAGCCAAGAAGATGGAATGTTAGATATTTTTGCACCCAAAAACCGTAAAGCCATTCCCAAACTACAAGAGATTTTTGCACAACATATTTTAAAAATGGATACCTTGCCCGAAGGTGGTATTGATAAACGGGTGTATGAATTAGCGCCTGTAGTAGATGATGCGTTTGAATTTACCATAGAACCCACCTCTGGTATTGCTAGCGTGGTGGTGGCACGGTTACGGGTGGACTTAAAGCAAGGCATTAGAAGGCGTATTACCTTAGAGGCTGATTACACTAAAGATAGTGATGCGGTTTATCGTTTGTTAGATGAACTTAACTTACCCCCTTATGATGTTACACAGGTAGGTTTAAAAGTGACCTTCGAGCCTGTAGGCGGGCAACGTGCTAAAACCAAAACTTTTAATATTACCTACCCTAATTCATGTGCTTTGCATTATGACGGCAATGATTTAAAGATACGGGAAATGCTTGCACGTTCTGGCATTGAACCTGCCCCTGTTAAGGGTTAACGGTATGAGTGAACCTTTACCACCTTCGCAAGTATTAACGGCCTTAATCGCCCATATAAACGCCTCTGGTAAGCCTGTTCATATTGGTTGGGATGAGGTGGCGCAATGGCACGATGAAGCGCTACCCCTATTTTTGGGGGTGGGCTTGTTGGCAAAAAGTAATCACACCCAATCATTAGAATGCAATGGCTGTGAGCACCGTTGTTTTATGCCTGTAGAATTTACCGGCGATAAACAACGAGCCTTTATTGTGTGCGACCACTCAGAAATGCAAAGCCACATGGGGCGTATTGTTGTACCTCTACAACGATTAAAGCAATGGAAAACCAGCCCTAAACATTTTGCCGTAGTCGTTGCAAAGTTATTAGGTGTTGAAAATATTGCCAATAATAAAAAAGATGATGCAATTTATCAGTTGGGAATGATGAAGAGTGATAAAGGGCGGCGTTGTGTATCGTTGACCGTAAGCCCGTTGTCTATCGTGATTAATCAGCACGCTATCTCTTTGGGTGATTTACTGTATATCGACAATAGCGAGCTAACTATAGACCATGGGCGCATTAATGAATTGCTGAATAACCCTACCCGTAATGCAAAAAACTACACCCCCAATACAGACAAACAAGAAGACCGAAAGCTAGCAACGCAAGCGATGTATCAAGATTGGAATGATGCTTATATTTACTCTGTTAAAAAGCACCCTAAAAAATCAGGTGAGTGGCATTCACAGCAAATAGCCAAACTGCCTATTGCACAAGGCAGAGATTCAGAAACCATAAGAAAAAACATGAAATAGGAAAAAAGTTGTGCGGAAAATTTTCGCCCAAATAAGCCTTTGTTTTTATTCGTCTTTTTGGCTTAAAGCCAACAATCAACTTTTATTATTTACCGTGTAAAACGCCATAAACCCCTATCATATTAGCGATTTTATAAGCTAACTATTCCTGTTTCGCCCAAAAAATCGCCCAACTATTGTGTGATCTCTTTCCTAGCAACGCTATAGAGGTTTCACAATGTCACATACTATTTTACGACTTCCGCAAGTTATTAAACGCACGGGCTTATCCCGTAGCAGTATTTATTTACGCATGGCGAATGATGAGTTTCCCGAATCGGTTTCTTTGGGCGGCCGTGCGGTGGGTTGGCTAGAAAGCGATATTGATGAATGGATTGTTGAGAAGATTGAACAGGGGCGCATTAACGATCATGGCTAATTACAATCCCAATTTAGTCAAAATTCATCGTAACTATACCTACGAGGAATTGGCCTTGGTGTTTGGCATCCATAAAAATACGGTAGCCATGTGGGTTAAGAATGGCTTGTTTTCTTTTCAAGAGCGTCGGCCATTCCTTATCAAAGGGGATGATGCCAAAGCCTTTTTACAACACCAACGAGCGAGTAAAAAGCAAAAGTGCAAACAAAATGAGTTCTATTGTTTACGCTGTAAAGCCCCCGCTAAACCCTATGATGACTTTGTGGAGTATGTGCCCATAACGAGTGCAAAAGGACGCTTAACGGGCTTCTGTGATTGCTGTGAAAGCATTATTAATAAGTTTGTGAGCCATGCCAGTGTAGAGGGGTATTCGTCGTTTTTTAAGATCGAAGAATCGAAAGGTTTGGAGCATATAAAGGATACCGATAACCCTCTCTTAAACAGTGACTTCACAAGGTGAGTAAAAAAATGACTAAACACAATGCAGAAAACGAACGAATCAAACGCAAATATCTTACTTTTTTAAAGCAAGCGAAAGGACAAAATGAAGCCACGATTGATAGTGTGGCAAAAGCCCTTTCACGCTTTGAAAATTACAATAAATACAAGAACTTTAAAGCGTTCCATTATCAACAGGCCATAAGTTTTAAAGAGCATTTAGCTAAACATAAAAACCAAAAAACAGGTAAGCCATTAAGTTTATCCACGATGAATGGCACGGCAAGACATTTAACCGCGTTTATTGAATGGCTATCACAACAGACGGGCTATAAATCGCGTATTAGTTTTTCGGATGCGCAATATTTTAATCTATCCGAAAAGGATACCCGCACCGCAAAAGCAGTACACAAAAAGCCAGTGCCAACCATTGAACAAATAAATCATGTATTAACCATCATGCCCAATACCACGGCTATTGAAAAACGCGATAGAGCCTTGATTGCATTTACTCTATTAACAGGTGCAAGGGATAGCGCTATTGCCTCACTAAAAATTAAACACGTCGATATAAATGTGGGCATGGTGTACCAAGATGCTAGGGAGGTGAACACAAAATATAGTAAGACGTTTACCACTTACTTTTTCCCCGTTGATGATGCGGTTTATCGTATTGTTGTTGAATGGGTCGAGTATTTAAAAAATGAACACCTGTTTGGCAATAGTGAGCCGTTATTTCCTAAAACTAAAACAGGTGTGGGTGCTAGTCATAACTTTGAAGCGATAGGATTAACTAAAGAGCATTGGAGCAGTGCAGCGGCCATACGTGAAATATTTAAACGAGCGTTCACCTTGGCAGAACTGCCCTATTTTAACCCTCATAGTTTCCGCAATACCTTGGCGGTATTAGGTGAACAGCGCTGTCAAAACCCAGAACAATTTAAGGCGTGGAGCCAAAACCTAGGGCATGAGCGGGTATTAACCACGTTCTATAGTTACGGGGAAGTACAGGACAACAGGCAAGCCGATATTTTTAAACAGTTTAAAGAGCCGCACACAGAGGTGGCGGCTTCGTTCGACATAGCAGAATTGGCGAAAGCGCTTAAAGCTGAAATGAATGAATGATTTTTCGCGCTATTACCCACTTACTATTTTTAGGGCTTTATTCCCAGTGATGCTTAAATTACCCGTAGCCGCTTTCTCTATGTGTTCACTCCACCAATTCATTAGCGGTATGCGGCGCTTTATGTAATCGGCGCGGTTGTAAGCATTGCGCACTTCGTTATCCCCAGCGTGAGCTAGTGCTGCTTCAATAATATCACCATCAAAGCCTTGCTCGTTTAACGTGGTACTGGCTAGCGCACGTAAACCATGTGCGACTAGCTGATTTTCAAAGCCCATACGTTTTAGTGCGGTATTGCCTGTTTGTGCATTGGTGGGCTTTCGTAGGCTTCTATCCGAAGGGAATACAAATTCGCTATGTTTACCACTGATAGGGCGCATCACCTCAAGAATAGCTAGGCTTTGTGCTGATAGTGGAATGCTGTGAGGCTTTTTCTTTTTCATGCGTTCGGCGGGTATATTCCATAGCCTATTTTCAATGTCGATTTCATCCCATCGTGTACCCGCCGCTTCACTAGGGCGAGTCATAGTGTGTAATTGCCATTCAATTACGCATCGGGTTGTTAGTTTGATGCTAGCGACCGCTAATGTAGCCATTAGTGTGGGGAGTTGTTCGGGTTTGAGTGTGGGTAAATGTTGTTTAATAGGTGATTGAAACGCTTTGCTAATACCTGTTAAGGGGTTTGCTGTTATTAGCCCAGTGTTTACGGCGTGGGTCATTATCTCGTTTAGGCGTTGGCATAATCGCTTTACTGTTTTCAAGTGGCCTTTGGCGGCAATGGGTTTGACCGCATCAATGGCGTTTATGGCGGTAATTTTGTGAATGGGTAGTTTGCCGATATGAGGAAAAATGTGATTGTTGAGTGATCGCCAAGTATCTAGTGCATGATTTTCTGATATAGCGCCTTTTTTAGCTTCTAGCCATTGGCTGGCGATGTGCTCTAAGGTGTTTTGGTGGGCGGTCTCGTTAAGCCTTGTTTCTTCGTCGCGGTGTTCTTTGGGGTCGATGTTTTTAGCGAGTAGTTCTTTTGCGGCTTCTCGTTTATTCCTAGCATCGGCAATAGATAGCGCAGGGTATGCGCCAAAACTGAGGCTGGTGCGCTTTTTGGTAAATGGGCGCTGATAAACCAATAACCATAACTTTGAGCCATTAGGTTTAACCCTAAGCTGTAGGCCACCCCCATCAGAAAGATCGTAAATCTTCTCTTTTGGCTTGGCTTGCTTTACTTCGGTATTGGTTAAAGGTTTTGTTATTCTAGCCATTTTAGTATTACCGCTTCGGGTGGTGTTGCAGTGATAATACAATGAGTAATGCTAAAACAGTAGGTTTTTTTAGTATCTCTTAGAATGCTATAGGCGTAAAAAAGCCCGTAAATCGTTAGAAATACAGGCTTTTTTGGTCTTTTTGGGTTCTTTTGAAACCCTTGTATGGTGGGGCGGGGGGATTTGAACCGCAGTCCTTAACTACTAAAAAATAAGAGTTTTTTGTTTTTAACATATTGCAGTGTTACAACTGGTGTTACAAAAGTCCTTTGTTATCAATGATTTACATTTTATTTTGCTGTGATAGTCTGCCCTCTTAATCTTTCGGATATTAGGTGCGGTTATGGAGCAATTCAACACTAAAGCGTTTAATCTTTTAGGCTACCTTTTCATTTTTTTTGGTGTGGTCGGTTTACTGTCTGGTGATGTATCCCAAGCATTTATTTTACTTTGTGTTGGTGTGCTATTTTCTCCAAAAGTTAAAGACTGGGTATATAAGAAAAGTTATATCAAGATCACAATAGTTAACGGCCTTTGCTTTGCTTTTTTTGGACTTATTGCCGTTAATGCAATCACGATACATTTTAGTTCAGTTAATGATCAGGGTGGCGCGCCAGTCGTAGCAAGTCCAGCACTCGCTTTTTCTATCCTAATTCCAGCCTACACGATTATTTTAGAAACTAAGACACAAGACCCTAATCATCATTTTGAATGGACGGCTGATATTTTGATTCCCTCGTTCTCTTTAAATACGCCAATTAAGCAACGATGTGAGGTTGCTCATATTATTAAGAAGCAACAGCAGTTTGATAGCGTGTCGCTGTGCAGTTCTGAGGGTGGTTGTAGAGTGCCTTATTCAGCATCATTTAAGCGTGAAAACCCTCAATTAGTTGTTGATTATTTGGGGGTTTTGGATGAAAAAGGATATTTCTCAGATGATAGTTTTCAAAGTGTTGCAAGCGACTGCACTGAATTTTCTGCGGTAACTAATGTTGAGAGTTTGTTTCCTGCTGCTGTTGAAACTCCCTCAATAGATGCTTTTATCTCTGAAAATAAGCAATTTGGAAATATAATACTTAGGGAGAAACTCTCTGATTGGATGCGTGGTGAACGGTATCGCATCAATACCTATTATGAAAAAGATGGTCTTCACGCATTACGGTTTATTTTCTACTTAGAAAATGGTGAGGTAGTGACGGTTTATCAAGATATTCCTCACGACGGCGGCACAAAACGTACAGAAATTTATCGTAAATCATCGGAGTGATTATTTTTAATATCATCGTAGAAGCTATTAAAATCCATAGGTGCTCTCTGTTCTAAAGTATCAACACGCTTTTGTAGCTCGCTAATATCAAGTTGTTTTTGGTAGATTGCCAATAAGGAGTAGATAGCTTTAGCTTCACTCATAAGTAGTTCACCGTTGCATAGCTTATCTGTTACTGTTGCGAGAGCTTTTAATACGCTAGTTGAGTTGGTTAGGGTTGGTAGCTCAATAGAGGTCATTGGCTGTTCTTTAATTACAGGTGCAAGACGGTCTATGCATAGTTTTAGTGCGACCATGTCGCCCTCCAAGGCCTTCTCTATTGCTTTTTTAATAAGTATTTCTGAGTTGTTGTGAAACAGCTCTATAGCCGCTAAGGTGATTTTGTTTCTCACTCCTTTCGGTTTGCCTTGTTTATTACCGCTGTGGCCTTTTGCGAATTGTCCTTTGTCTGTACGTTTCATAATTGCCTGTATTTATCCTGTATTTTCTGGTTCATCTAGTTACTTGTCTCGTTGTACGGAGCCAGCCATTCTTCAATATCTTGTTCTTGTGGTGATGTTTTAAGGGCGTCATGAATAATCTTATTTCCGCACTCCCTTATTAACGTATTACCGTGGTGGCTTTTACACGTAGTTAAACCTTCTTCAAGAGCTTGGTTTTCTAAGCTTTCAGGTGTTTCCTTATGTGTCGTTGTTATGTGTGCCTTAAGTGTCTTTTGTGTGTTTTCTGTGTGCCTATTATGTGCTTTTAATATTTCTTCATGGTTCACCTCGGTTGGTCTTATGGTTGGGTTTTCGAATTTATTGCCTTTTTTGATATCTGCTACAAATAAAATATCTTTTAGGTTTCCCATATACTGATTGAAGCGTGTTAGTTGTGGTATTTTTAACCCAGTACGCTTCCAAAATTCATAAAGCATCATATTGTCAGTTACAACAAATTCATTATTAGGTAGACGGTCTCCTTTCTTCCCCTTTTTAGAGTTTCTTTGCCTTTCAAATTTGATATTCATTATTGTAAAAAATTTTTGCATATCACTTGCGCGGTGAAAGTTAATAGTTATGCCGCTTTTTGTTCCCTTATCATATTTTCCTACGCTAAAGCTTTCATATAAATAAATCTCTATGCCTGTTAGCTTAGAAATACAGCAAGCAATATTATTTCTATTTTCCTTTTGCCAATTTTCTGGTACTTTTATTCCGCTTTTTGGTGTTATCACTAGCTTACCATTATAAATATCAACCCTGTCTCCCCGTTCTATCAATTGATTTAGAAGGTTTTCTTTACTATTCATGGCCTGCTCTTATGCGAACGCATTGCGTTTGCATTGCAATCGCAGTTTTTGATAATTTATAGGCATTGGCGTTCTGCTATAAGCGAGCGTACAACTTCTTGAATTTCCTGCTGGCTTTTGTTCTTAGCCATAGAAAGCAACACTGTATCTACTTCATGGCATATCCAGCCTACGCTTCTTTTTCCGCCTAAGCTAATGGCAGGTACAAAAAGCTGTTCGTTAATACGTGAGTGTAGGGTTGATTTACTGTAGCCAGTGCGTTCAAGGACTTCGGGCTTTCTTAAGATTTTTATTTGAGGTTGATGGTTCATTGCTTTTTAGTTCCAAGTGAGGTTGTATAGGTCAATACTGTACCTCTCTGAAGTAAATAGCGCAGGGGGCGAAAAGGGAACGCTTTAGTCTTGAATCTTTAAAATAATGATATCTTTTAATGGTAAGTTGGTATGAGTTGGATTTTTTTTATAGTTAATATAGTTACAAAGAAGTCTTAGTTTTAAGCTTTCAATAGAATATTCTATGGCATTTACCTTCCATGTTGTATCAGTCAATAAGGTGAGTATATCTCTGTTGTTAAATTCTTTTTTCAGTAAGCACGATCGAACAATACCTTCGGCTAGATGAATAATGCCTCGGTATGGTTGAATAACTCTTTTATTTATATCTTGAATTGTGTGTTCAGCTTTACTTTCATTTTCTAATGCGTAAGTGCTTCTTTTATATGCTCTAGATACTTTTGGTATTGCTGTTTTTATAGGTATATCTTGAATTGTTGAGAGTTCATAGGTGTGCCATGCTTGAATTGCTTTGTTATATCTTTTACGGGCAGATTCTATTGCTTTTTCTGCATTTTTATAGCGGTAACTCTCTTTGAAGTTTATTCCTAGGTTTTTAGAAATTATCTTTTGCTCTTTTTTATCGAATATATGTGTTTCTTTAATGAGCATCCATAATGCTGCTTGATAAAAGTCCACTCTCTTCTTTTTTTGATTTTTTATATCTGGATAAAGTACGAAGGATAAGTATTGTATTGCGCCTAAATGGCTAGAATGGATGGTTTGTACCGCCTCAAAATAAGGATAAAAAAAACTAAATAGACGGTCTGAGAGTTCGTGGAGTTCTTTGTCGGTAAAGTCTTCCATTGTTATACAGCTCTTAGAGCCTTGGTTCTATTTGCTAAGCTCATATTCCCTTGAGCGGCCTTTTCTATATGTTCAGACCACCAAGCCATCATTATAGATCGACGTTTTAGGTATTCGGCTCGATTGTATGCTCTTCTAACTTCGTTGTTGTCTGAGTGGGCTAGTGCGGCCTCTATAATGTCAGCATCAAACGCTTGTTCATTAAGTGTGGTGCTGGCAATCGAGCGTAATCCATGAGCAACCAATCGACCAGTAAAGCCCATTCTCTTTAATGCAGCGTTCGCAGTTTGTTCGTTGGCATGTTTTCGGTAGTCTCTATCAGCAGGAAATAAGTATTCACGATCACCACTAATCGGACGCATTACCTCAATTAGTGCGAGTGTTTGAGATGTGAGAGGTATTCTGTGTGGTCGGTCTTTTTTCATCCGCTCTGCTGGGATATTCCATACTTGATTGTCTATGTCTAATTCTGCCCAGCGTGTGCCAGCGGCTTCACTTGGCCTAACCATAGTATGAAGCTGCCACTCTATTAAACAGCGTGTAGTGAGCTTAATATTGGCGGTGGTGAGTGTTTGCATTAGCTCAGGTAGTTCATCAGGCCGTAAGGCTGGCATGTGGCGTTTTTTGGGTGCTTGGAAAGTGGAGCTTATTCCTGAAAGGGTGTTGCTGCCTAGTATGTCGTTATTAACCGCATAAACCATTATTTCGTTAAGGCGCTGGCATAATCGTTTAACTGTTTCTAGGCTGCCTTTTGCTGCTACGGGTTCTACCGTTTGAATAGCTAATCTTGCTGTGATTTTGTGTATAGGGTGTCGCCCTATATGTGGAAAGATATGTAGCTGTAGAGAGTTCCATATATCATCCGCATAGTTTGAGGTTATTTTGCTTTTTTTAACGCTAAGCCAGCGCCTTGCAATATTTTCGAGAGTGTTATCAATGGCCTCTCGCTGTTTTTCTGCTTCTTGCTCTCGGTATTCTTTGGGATCAATATCTTGTGCTAGTAATTCTCTGTATTTGTCCCGTTCTCTACGAGCGTTTGCTAGTGATAAATCAGGGAATAGCCCAAAGCTGATATTCGCCCGCTTTTTGGTGTAAGGCTTGGTGTAGTTAAAAATCCAGCTTTTTGTTTCGTTAGGCTTAATACGTAAAGCTAAGCCTCCCCCGTCGGCAAGGTTATATTCCTTTTCCTTAGCTTTCGCTTGTTGTACTTGTTTTGAGCTGAGAGGCTGCGTTTTTCGTCCCATTTGTAACACCGTAGTTGAGCTGTAATAGTGAATGTTACCTCAAGTGTTACAAAAAGTAGTGGATGTTACAATACCTTGTGGGATGTTATAGGCATAAAAAAGCCCGTAAATCGTTAGATATACAGGCTTTATTGTGTCTCAATGGATGTTGTTGAAACTGTTTATGGTGGAGGCGGGGGGATTTGAACCCCCGTCCGCCAGCACTCCGTCCTCGGCTCTACATGTTTAGTTTCCGTTAATTAGTTTAACCGCATACAGCCCAACGGGCAGGACGTAATTGGCGATCTCAGTTAAAGTTTAACAGCGAAACCCTGAGTGTGAGTTGCTGCGATTCTGTTCTATATGACAGTCAATAACGCGATACAGACACCTTGTTAGAGACCGCTAGGACCGAAGTCACTAGAAATGGTTTTCAAAAAACTGCTTACGCAGCTAGTTGAGCACCATCGTAGTTAGCATCATTTGCAACTATAAATTTGCAGCTTTGGATTTACGTGATTGCTACCATCACGACATGCACCTTGGGTTTTGTCACCAGCGTCGAATCCTAATCGCCCCCATTTCTTCGCAGAATCGCTGAATACTGCGT
>AEVK01000226.1 GCA_000209515.2 gamma proteobacterium IMCC1989 | reverse complement strand
CCTTGCGTCGCGCGTTTTATGTGGGCGTTAAGTGTCATGAAAAATATCTCAATATTATTAGCTTTTATTCTTTTTTCAGGTTACGCAAATGCATTTGATATTTGGATTAATGAAAGGCTATGGAGTCCATCAGGAAACTGTATGGTATTTCCTGAATCATTTATCACAACAGCAAAAATCGACTGTATTCAAGACGAAGTCAATATAGAGATTATATTAGATTCTTCATATAAATCGCTTGAATGGGTGAAAGTAGAAATTCCAATTATAAGAAAAGAGGCCAAGAAAACAGGGAATCACTTTTTTCGGGGAAAAACTGAATATATGCAAATAGAGCGTATAAATAAGCATAATGGCAAAAGCTATTATGGTCGGTTCATACTAGGAGAGTTCGTTTTTGTCAGTATTATGGCGCCAACTATTGCTGAGCTAAAAAATGCGTCAGGAAAAATATGGGAGTAAACACTTAACAAGCGGTTAAAGTACGCTCCCTTTG
>AEVK01000227.1 GCA_000209515.2 gamma proteobacterium IMCC1989 | reverse complement strand
GCGAACACCAAATGGGTATGACAATCTACCAATCCCGGCGTGAGCCATTGTCCAGCACAGGATTCGATTACCGCGGTATCACACACAGCGGGAAGGTCTTTTTGCTTACCCAACCACACAATAATACCGCCTTTAATCACCAGCGCCGCATTATCTATAATGCCCATGCTATCCACTTTTATATTATCAATACCCGCATTAACATCCACACCCATATTCGCGTCCATCGTCGCAATGGTTGCGTCTGTTAGCACTAAGTCTGCACTCATCATGCCTTGGTTTTCTCTCTTATTCATCTCGCGCCTGTTTATTTCAGTCTTATTCATTTCACTCTCACCCGCTTCCCATTCATCCACTTCACGTTCACACCCAAAAAAGACCTATAGAAGTTATTATCAACCACTTGTATATACAAGCAACTTATGACAACATCATGCCTTAACTTGTATATACAAGCAAACGGTATTCTTATTCGGTAAGCACTCTTATGGCCATGAGCAAATTCCAGCAGATCAAAGCCTACATTCTTAATCAAATAGATTCAGGTGAATGGCAAGAACAGCACCCTGTTCCCTCTGAAAACGAACTAGCGAAACTGTTTTCGGTTAGCCGCATGACATCACGGCGCGCCCTAGATGAGCTATCGCAAGAAGGCATACTAGAACGTTCTCAAGGGGTTGCTACCTGTGTCGCTCGCTTAAAAACACAGTCTTCGCTATTAGAAATTAAAAACATAGCCGACGAAATTAAAGCGCGCAACCACAGCCACCTTTCTCGTGTGATCACATTAACCGAAGTGATTGCTGACGCGCTATTAGCCGAGCATTTTGATATCGCGGTGGGTGATGTACTTTTTCATAGCCGTATCTGCCACTTAGAAAATCAGCGGCCGCTGCAACTAGAAGACCGCTACGTTAACCCACAACTCGCCCCCGATTATTTACAGCAAGATTTTGAAGCCATTACCAGCCATGCGTATCTTTGCAAAGTGGCTCCATTAACCCAAGCCGAGCACGTGGTAGAAGCGGTCATCCCCGACAGCGATATCCAGCACCACTTGCATATCCCTTTTAACCAAGCCTGCTTACAAATACAGCGGCGTACTTGGTCTAGCGACGGCATGGTGAGCTATGCGGTACTAACGCACCCCGGACACCGTTATCGTTTAGGCGGAAACGTAAATTTTCCGTCAATCAATACTAGCAACGAGGTAAAGGCTCAGTAGAAATATTAAGAAATATCAACAGCAAACCATCCATGTATTTTTTGAAAAGCGTCGATTCAGCACCCTTCAAGAAATATTTATTTATGACTTATTCACACAGGTGATTATTATGATTGATCCAAGACACGACGCTAGTCGATTAATCCAAGCCCCTCGCGGAAGCACACTACAGTGCAAAAGCTGGCAAACCGAAGCCGCTATGCGCATGCTAATGAACAACCTAGACCCCGAAGTCGCAGAACGACCGGAAGACTTAGTAGTTTATGGTGGCATTGGCCGCGCCGCACGAGACTGGGCATGCTATGACAAAATCGTCGAGGTATTACAACGTCTAGAAAACGACGAAAGTTTATTAGTCCAATCCGGCAAACCCGTCGGCGTATTCAAAACCCACGAAAACGCCCCCCGCGTACTCATTGCCAATTCCAATCTTGTCCCCCACTGGGCGAACTGGGAACACTTTAACGAGCTAGATAAAAAAGGCCTCGCCATGTATGGGCAAATGACCGCAGGCAGCTGGATTTATATTGGCAGCCAAGGCATTGTGCAAGGCACCTATGAAACCTTTGTTGCCGTCGCTAAACAACATTTTAACGGCGATTCCAACGGTAAATGGATTGTCACGGGCGGCTTAGGCGGCATGGGTGGCGCACAACCGTTAGCCGCGACAATGGCCGGCTTTTCAATGATTGCTGTAGAGTGCGACGAAAGCCGTATCGACTTCCGCTTAACCACGGGTTACGTTGATAAAAAAGCGTACTCCCTTGATGAAGCACTGGTGATGATTGAGCAAGCCAAGCAAGATAATACGGCGGTTTCTATTGGCTTACTCGGCAACGCCGCCGATGTATTTAGTGAATTAGTCGCGCGAAATATCACCCCCGATGTAGTCACCGATCAAACCTCTGCTCACGATCCATTAAACGGCTACTTGCCCCAAGGCTGGAGCATGGAACAAGCGACTATGGAGCGCCAACGAAATGAAGGCAGCGTGGTCAATCTCGCCAAGAAATCTATGGCGGTACAAGTCAAGGCCATGCTCACATTACAAGAACGTGGCGCGGCAACATTAGATTACGGTAATAATATTCGCCAAATGGCATTAGAAGAAGGCGTTGACAATGCCTTTGATTTTCCCGGATTTGTACCGGCCTATATTCGCCCTTTATTTTGTGAAGGCATTGGGCCATTTCGCTGGGTCGCCTTATCTGGTGACCCCGAAGATATTTATAAAACCGATAAAAAAGTAAAAGAGCTGATTCCTGATGATCCGCACCTACACCAGTGGTTAGATATGGCGCGAGAGCGCATTCAATTCCAAGGCTTGCCAGCACGCATCTGTTGGATTGGCCTAAAAGACCGCGCACGTATCGCCTTGGCATTTAACGAGATGGTAAAAAACGGCGAGTTATCCGCTCCCGTAGTCATTGGTCGTGACCATCTAGACTCAGGCTCAGTCGCCAGCCCTAACCGCGAGACCGAAGCCATGCTCGATGGCTCTGATGCTGTATCGGACTGGCCTCTACTTAACGCGCTTCTAAGCACAGCGGGCGGTGCAACGTGGGTGAGTATTCACCACGGTGGTGGTGTAGGCATGGGTTTTAGCCAACATTCTGGTGTGGTCATTGTCTGTGACGGTACGGATGATGCCGCACAACGTGTCGGTCGTGTGCTATGGAATGATCCTGCCACGGGTGTTATGCGACATGCCGATGCCGGTTACGATATCGCCAAGCGTAGCGCCCAAGAGAATGGACTAGACTTACCCGGGCTAGACTTAACCGCGCAGGAGAACCAATAATGAAAAATCTCACACTACAAGCAGGAAAATTAACACTCTCTCAATTACGAGACATTAGCCGTTCACCTATCCACATCGCCTTAGCGGAAGAAAACAAAGCCGCTATTCATGCATCGGCCAATATCGTACAAAAAGTACTTGATGAAGGCCGTGTGGTTTATGGTATCAACACCGGCTTTGGTTTACTCGCCAACACCCGCATTAAAGCCGAAGAGCTAACACAACTACAACGCTCTATCGTTCTGTCTCACGCTGCGGGTATCGGCGAATTAATGGACGACAATACCGTAAGACTGATGACGGTATTAAAAATCAACTCACTGGCGCGAGGGTATTCTGGCATTCGCTTATCGGTGATCGAATCCTTAATTGCACTGATTAACGCAGAAGTTTACCCCTGTGTACCCAAGAAAGGTTCTGTCGGTGCCAGTGGCGATCTAGCACCATTAGCCCATATGAGTCTCCCGCTAATTGGTGAAGGCCATGTACGCTATCGCGGTGAAATCCTCACCGGCGAAGAAGGCATGGCAATCGCCAAACAAGACCTAATTACCTTTGCCCCAAAAGAAGGCTTAGCCTTACTCAACGGCACACAAGCCTCCACCGCTTTTGCACTAGAAGGCTTATTCCATGCTGAAGATGTACTAGCCGCGGGCACCGTTGCTGGCGCAATGAGCGTAGAAGCCGCTCTAGGCAGCCGCTCACCGTTTGACGCACGCATCCATGAAGTGCGCGGCCAGCAAGGGCAAATCGATATGGCCGCGATCTATCGTGATTTATTAGACGAAAGTTCTGAGTTCAGCGAATCTCATCAAGGTTGCGAAAAAGTCCAAGACCCATATTCCTTACGCTGCCAGCCACAAGTCATGGGAGCTTGTCTTAACCAAATACGTAACAGTGCCGATGTGCTATTAATTGAGGCTAACGGTGTTACGGACAATCCTCTCATTTTTGGTGACGACATTATTTCTGGCGGAAACTTTCACGCAGAACCCATCGCTTTAGTCGCCGATAATCTCGCATTAGCCATCGCAGAAATTGGCGCACTTTCCGAGCGCCGCATGGCCTTATTAATCGACAGCAGCCTGAGCAAGTTACCACCCTTCCTTGTCGATAACGGCGGCGTAAATTCGGGCTTTATGATTGCGCAAGTCACCGCTGCGGCCTTAGCATCAGAAAATAAATCCCTCGCTCATCCAGCATCGGTAGATAGCTTGCCCACTTCGGCTAATCAAGAAGATCACGTTTCTATGGCGACATTTGCCGCAAGGCGCCTAGCCGATATGGCAGAAAACACACGGGGAATTATCGCCATCGAATTACTCGCTGCTGCACAAGGTATGGATTTTAGGCGGCCGCTCATGTCATCACCAAAAGTGGAGTTAGCTTATGATTTAATTCGAGGGCGAGTAGGGTTTTACGATCAAGATCGTTACTTCTCACCGGATATTAATGCCATCGGTGACCAGATTAGAGAGGGAGAATTTAGGGTGTTGGTTGGTGATGTGATGGTGAGTTGATTTTAGCGTCATGCCGGAATTTACCTTGAGACCTTTGCACGGAAGATGATTTTGCT
>AEVK01000228.1 GCA_000209515.2 gamma proteobacterium IMCC1989 | reverse complement strand
ACCATTCATGACTTGTTCAGAGGTTCCTTAAATATAAAGAGCTAAATACAAGGTGTAATGTGAAATTAATGATAGTGGATGACTCTCTTGCGATACGTCGAAAAATAGAGCGTTGTGTTAAGGCTAGTGGTGACGTATCGATATTAACGGCGGTTAATGGCCGTGATGCCATAGATCTTTTTAAAACAGAAATGCCCGACATGGTGACAATGGACTTAACAATGCCTGAATTGGGTGGGGTTGAATGTATAAAGGTGCTGGCAGATCTTAATCCCAGTGTGCATATATTAGTTATATCGGCTTTGTCTGATAAAGCGACAGCGCTTACTGCGATTAAGAACGGTGCCGAAGGGTTTTTGAAAAAGCCTTTTACGGACGCCGCTTTGAATATTGCACTTACTGAATTATTGGATACGGAACTTACACGCCATGATGACTGAAAACGAAGTGCAGGTATTTATCGACGGAATTAAACACTATTTCATGTCGGTATCTGACAGTAAGGCAGAGGTAGGTACTCCCTATTTAATCGACGTCAAGGATTCTCCTGTTAGTGATTATATGGGGGTTATTGAGGTGACGGGTGTTCGCAAAGGTAAGGTGTATGTGTTGGCTGCACGTGCCATGTTGCGCCACTTGTTGATGAGCTTAGGCGAAAACTATGTCACACCAGAGCTTATTGTAGATATTGTTGGTGAAGTAGCCAATACCATTTCCGGTAACGTGAGGGAGCAATTTGGTTCCCAGTTTGTTATTTCAGTTCCCACCATTAAAGAGGGAGGGGTGGGAGTTATTAAAGAAACCGAGCAAGCTTTTAGTGTGCCTTTTCGTTGGAAATCGTACACGGGGCATTTAGTAGTCTGTTTGCAATAACTGGCTAACTATATGAGCGTAGGTAAGATGACGCGAGTCAGGAGCTTCTTATTGGGTCTGTTCTGCTAAATCGTCGTTAGACATTTCATTCATAATCCACTCTTTAAACGCCTTCATCGCAAAAGTCATTTTGCGGTTTTTTTGGTAAACAAGATAAAAGGCTTTCTCTAATTTTAGGCGAGTGTCGATAGGAATCACCAGCTCGCCTTTACGAATACTTTCGCTGGCTAAATTAATGTCGGCTAAGGCAATACCCACGCCTTCTGCAGCGGCTTTTACCGCTAATGAACTGCTAGAGAAAGAAATGGGGTATTTGCGTATTTTATATTCTGCACCGGCTAGATTAAACCACGACTCCCATTCTTCTTTACGTTGTTTGACAAAAAATAGCTTGTGATTTAATAGGTCATCAGGGCTTTCGATGGGTTGTTTTGCCAATAATGTGGGACTGCAGACAGGTACTCGTTCGGAATGTTTTAAATACGAGCATTCCACATTAGGCCAGTCACCGTGACCAAAGTAGACGGCGATATCAATATCTGAGCGAGGAAAATCAATTAATGCCACGCTCGCATTGATGTCTAGCTGAATGTCTGGGTTTTGTTCGTAGAACTTATCAATTCTTGGCAGTAGCCAATAGTTAAGAAAGGCGGGCGTCATACTAATACTGAGTTCGCCTGTATCGTGAGAAGCAATTAAGTCTTGAGTGCCCTTATCAATTTCTTTCAGCGCTCGCTGAATAAATTTAGTGTAGCGTTTACCGGCAGCGGTTATTTCAATCTGTCGTTTTTTGCGCTCAAATAGTTGGACGCCTAAAAAGCTTTCAAGTGACTTGATTTGATGGCTAATAGCTGACGGCGTGACATAAAGCTCTTCTGCAGCTTGATAAAAGCTGCCGTTACGTGCGGCGGACTCAAAGCTTAATAACGCATTTAAAGGGGGTAAACGTTTGATTAGGGTATTCTCTTTTGGTGAATTTTTTTCATGATTTCGGTGAAAAAGCTTCGTTTGTTTTTTGATCGATAGGTAATTATATTGCGCACCTGTCGAAGAGTTATTATTAAATCATTGTAACAGAATTGAAAACCGGAACATTTGCAATATTATCCGCGCTTCTTGCATTTATCTATGAATTTTGATGGCTTTTAGGCGATTTTTCCCCTTTTTTTATTGTTTTTTCAGGTAAAAGTATTGGCTGTGCTCTTATCTTTTTCTCCTTTAAAGCCTTTTTTGACCGTTGCTGCCTCTTGGTAGCGACGGTTTTTTTTATCTCCTTTATTTTTTCACGCTCGACATCGTTGTTGACTCTTGTCTGTTGATTTTATTCTTTGTGATACGCGTTGCTAGCTTCTATCGTAATAGTGATTGTTGTCATACAATCTCGTCAGTGTAATTCATAATAGCGTTGGTCTATGATGTGTAGAATTCGACCGCGCAATCCCCCAGCTCAACTAAATGACAGGTAATAAAAATGGATCCTTTAACTCAGGGCGTAATCGCTACCGTGGCAGTGCAGCAAGTAGCTAAGCCCCGTGTCATTGTTCTTGCTAGCTTATTAGGCGGGTTATCAGGTATGGCGCCAGACCTGGATATATTGATTGGCTCGAATTCTGATCCATTGATCGCATTGGAATATCATCGTCACTTTACCCATTCTTTGCTCTTTATCCCTATTGGCGGGCTTATTTGTGCGCTATTTTTTTCGCTGATTTTCCGACCTTGGATAAGGCATGCAGAGTTGAGTTTTAAGCAGGTGCTGTTATTTTGCACCATAGGCTTGGCCACTCACGGTTTACTGGATGGGTTAACGACTTATGGTACTCAGCTATTATGGCCATTTAGCAATATGCGGGTAGCTTGGAATACCATTTCCATTATCGATCCTCTGTTTACACTGCCGTTGTTGAGCTTGGTTGTTTTAGCGATGGTAAAGCGACGATATCCGGTACTGAAGCGACTCGTAGTGGGTGCTCTGGCTTGGGTAATTATTTATTCTTCCTTGGGTTTTTTACAGCGGGAGCGTGCAGAAGCTGCTGGCTGGAAAGTGGCGGCGGAAAGAGGACATAAACCTAGTCGTTTAGAAGCTAAACCCAGTTTTGCAAATATTATTGTGTGGAAAGTGGTGTATCAAGTAGAAGATCGTTTTTATGTTGATGCCATTCGTGTGGGGTTTGGTGATAGCCAGTTGTACGGGGGTAACTCGGTAGCTGTTTTGAATGTGCAGCGCGATTTTCCATGGTTAGAAAGCCGCTCTCAACAAGCGAAAGATATAGAGCGATTTCGTTGGTTTTCTAATGACTATTTAGCCGTGTCACCTCGTTACCCCGATCGTATTATTGATATGCGCTACTCTCTTATTCCCAATCAAATAAAAGGCCTATGGGGAATAGAGTTGGATACTAAGGCGACCAGTGAGGCACATATTCGCTATGTCAGTGATCACGAACGTAATGGCAGTACGTTTAGTTTGCTGTGGAAAATGATACGCGGTGAAGCGTTAACGTTATCAAAAGAACCGTCAAAATAACGCCGAGGCCATTGGCCACCATATCCCAGCCGGAGAGCATCCGACCAGTAAATGGTTGGATGAACTCAATTAAAACACTGTATGCGAAGACAAGCAGAGCATTGATGAGAAAGGCAGAGCGTGAAGGGCTTAGTCGCCAAGCGAAAAAAGTAAAAAGAGCGTAAGTCAAACAGTGCGCGACTTTGTCGTTATAGGGAATGTTTTGTACATCCACCGTTGGCTTTAATGACAATACAGTGACCGCGAGTGCATAGATAATCAACAAACTGTAATTTAGCAGCGTGTTGTGCCGCTGATAATGAAGAAGTTTATTAAGCCGGTGCTTTGGTGGACTCATAAATCGCTACTCCTAGAATAATACTGCCGCCAATAGCCGTATACACACTGACACTTTCGTTTAATATTAACCACGCAAAAAAACTACCTAGTACAGGCTGTAAGCAGCTCACCATTGCGACGGTTTTTGCTGCAAAGAGTTTGTAGCTTTTGACGAGTAAGGTGTGAGCTATTGCTGTGGTGAGCACGCCTAGAATGACGACGTAAAACCATTGCGTATTATTTAATTGGCTTAGCGCCGGAGTATCAATAAATAAAAATAGCATGATCGTAATAAGTATCATTTGGTGTAGCATTAAAGTGTCACTTTTTACGTGTGAGCAACAATATTTTTGTAAGGTATTCCTGAATGCGAAAAAAGCAGCGGATAAAATACCGGATACTACACCGATAATAATATTAAATGATTGTGTGTTGTCGTTATTGGAAAATACGCTGTCTAGATGATCGCTAACAATAATGCATAAACCCGCTAGAACTAAAACCGCTAATGCGATATCTAATAGTTGTATTTTTTTTCGTGTAAAAAAAGGCTCAATTAATATAGTGATAATCGGATAGGTATATAACGATAACATGCCGATGGCGACCGAAGCGGATTGCATCGCATAGAAAAATGTCACCCAATGTAAACCTAATAATATACCGATGCCGTAGACGATAAATACCGATTTTACGTTGGGTAGTTTGATCGTGCCTTGGGTAAAAATAATAAATAGTACGAGTGTGATGCCCGCAAAAACACTACGAATGTGTGTGAGCGTCGTTGCGTCGATAGGTAGTCCATTGGAGAATAATCCGTTTAACCCTAATAAAAAAATCGATGTGTAGAGTGTCAGGTGGGCGGTAGAAATTTTCATAATATGTCAGTTTTGCTAATATGCCTGTTTGCTAAAAAGTAGGCTGAATTGAAAGTGGTTGTGAGCGCTTGTTAGTTTTCAATTTTTTTTAATAATTTTTTTATGGCTTCCGTCGCTGCGATAAATGCAAATGTGCCGGTGACCATTGTCGCGGCTCCAAACCCTTGGCTGCAATCCAGTCGCGCATCTTCTGTCATATAGGCTTTTGTATTGCAGGTTTCCCCCGTGTCGTCAGGGTAGGTCATTTGTTCTATGGAATAAACGGCAGTAATCGCGAAGCGTTGCTTTGGATTTCGGCTGAATCGATGTAAGCGACGCAGATTGTTTCTCACCTTGGAAAGTAGGGGATCGTTTTTAGTCTTGCTCAAATCGCTAGACACTATTTTTTGCGGGTCTTGTTTCCCTCCGGCAGAACCAATGGTGATAATAGGAATTTTTTTCCACTTACAAAAATTAATGAGTTTGGTTTTGACCATCACTGCATCAATCGCGTCAATCACTAGGTGATAATGACTGCTGATATACTCTTCTAAATTGTCACCGTCGATAAAGTCATGAATAGTGCGTACACGCAATCGAGGATTGATCTCACGTAGGCGCTCAGCCATGACATCCACCTTCGATTGGCCTATCACTGTTTGTATGGCGTGAATTTGGCGGTTGGTATTCGATACACAAATATCGTCTAAATCCATTAAGGTAATGTTGCCCACGGCCGATCGAGCTAGCGCCTCTGCTGCCCAAGAGCCTACACCACCAATACCTATAATTAATACATGGCTTTGCTGTAGTTTGGCGACTGCTTGAGTACCATATAAGCGAATAATGCCGTTGAAGCGAGCCTGAGTGTCATCGTCGATAGGTCTTGTCATTAGGTGTTGTCGTAGAGTGTTGTCATAGGGGTGATAATGATTTATCCGGATAGTCTGTGTGAACGATGTGAGGAGAATACTCGAATCAAACAGAAAAAGCCTTAATTTTGCTGTCAATGTAGAGTCTATGAACGCAAAAAGCGAGGCATTTAGCCTCGCTTTTCTTGTGCTGAGATATCAGCGTATGTACTAAGGAGGTTTTGTTATAGCGCGTTACGACGATAAGGACGGTAAGACGGACGCCAGAAATTACGGTCAATCGCTTTGCCGATTGCTTCATCGCTTACTTCAGGCGTCACACCATCAACAATGGCTTGCTTGTAAACCATCTTAGCAATGTATTTACTCACATCACGAATATCATTCAAGTCTGGTAATAATTCTGTAGAGCCTGAATTATGGACGGCTGAATATTCTGCTAGTGCATAGCTCGATGCCATTAGCATGTTGTCGGTGACACGAGTCGCTCTGCTGGCTACTACACCTAAGCCAACACCGGGGAAAATGTAGCTATTGTTACATTGTGATATCGCGTAGGTTTTGCCATTTAGCTCGACAGGATCAAAAGGGCTGCCAGTAGCAACAATAGCATTACCATTGGTCCATTTTAGAATGTCTTCTGGCACCGCTTCAACTTTTGATGTTGGGTTAGATAGTGGTAAGACAATCGGTTTCGGCGTGTTGGCTTGCATCTGCTCAATGATTTCTTTGGTGAATAAACCTGCTACCGTAGATACGCCGACAATCACGGTAGACTGAGAGTTTTCAACCGTTTCTGCAAGGGTGGCGGTATCGCCACTGACATTCCATTCGGTGAGTCGCTCGTCTGACTGGCAAAGACGTAGTTGGAAATCTTTTAGGCCGCTCATGCTGCCAATAACAAGACCTCGGCTGTTAATCATAAAGATGCGCTTGCGAGCCTGTTTGTCTGTCAAACCTTCAGAGACCATCTGTGCGACAATTTGCTCTGCGATACCACAGCCAGCAGAACCTGCTCCACAAAATGTAACCACTTGGTCTTTTAATTTTTCGCCTTTTGCCTTACAGGCGGCGAGTAAGGTGCCCACTGTTACGGCTGCGGTGCCTTG
>AEVK01000229.1 GCA_000209515.2 gamma proteobacterium IMCC1989 | reverse complement strand
TTGGATTCATTGTGCTAACGAATGGAGTACGTGTTCTTTGCCAGCAACGGCATTGGTCAGATATGGCACAAACGGTGTTTATGTTTTTCAAACAGCGACTGATAGTATCCGTTGTACCAATAGCGTTTTTGGTAATCCTATTAATATCGTCAAAAGCTGTGATTACCTACTGAGTACCACCAATGATACTGATGGTGACGGTGTTGGAGATAATGACGATAACTGTCCAGCTATTATGAATGCTAATCAACTGGATACTGATATTGACGGTATAGGTGATGCTTGTGATACCTCTCCTTACGGGGGGACTTACTACCCATTAAATACCAGTGCTTTAACGACTCTAGATAACGAACGCGTTTTCCAGCCGAATACGGATGGTCTGATTGCCATTGAAGCAGAAAATTATTCTGCTAATGTTCCTCAGGGTATTCATTCGTGGGATGTCATAGATACCGGTGACGCTGTAGGCGCATCCAATGGTATTGCTTTATTAGCGACGCCTGACAATGGTGATACCCTTCGTGTAGATACTATTGATCAAAGCCCCTATGTTGAATATCGCATTAACTTTACCCAAGCGGGGCAATATTACCTGTGGATTCGTGGTTTTGCGGCGTCATTCTTAGGTGATTCTGCCCATGCTGGCCTCAACGGATTCCCCGTTGATAGCGCCGATGATATTTTTGGCTTCCACCCATTTAGACAATATAACTGGGTGCCGGGCCGCAATCGCTCGGTGCTGGATATTCCTTATCCTGGCACCTATGCCGTAAATATTTGGATGCGAGAAGATGGTCTGGTCGTTGATAAGCTGGTACTCACTACGGATGAAGATTATGTGCCGGATACTGCGGGTGAATTTGGCCCCGTAGAGAGTGCGCATACGGTTGTGGCTTCTCAAACCTACTATCAAGTTGCTGCCGATGATACATGGGCAACCATCGCTCAAACGCTCTATGGTGCGAGTGATGTGACAGAAGTTTTAGAAAGACAAATGCGGGTACGAGGCTATACCAGCCTTGTGGCTGGCGGACGTTTTGCCACGGATGATTTATCGAGTGGTATTGTCTTGGGCGCCAACGTACCTCAAGCGGAATTATTACAGGTGGTGAATGATGTCGCTTTTATGGATGAAGATACCGAAGGGTTGCATATGATTATTATCGATAATGATATTAACCCCTTAGGTGGCCCGTTGTTGGTAACTGATGTCAGTGTTGATTCTGGTATAGTCACTCTTAATGCAGACAATACACTGAAGTACACCCCTGACCTGAATTTCTTTGGTGATGCCGTTATTAGCTACACCATAACCGATGGCCCACAAGTCGCAACAGGCACCGCTACCGTGACAGTCGCCCCCGTTAACGATCTTCCCATTGCCGAAAACGATACTCTTTTTGTTGCTCAAAACAGTGTTAATAACACAATGAACCCCTCTCTTAATGATAGAGATATTGAAACAGACCAGCTAAGCGTTGTATCAGCGGCGGCAAAATTAGGATTAGCAACAGTAGTCAATGGTAATATCCAGTACTCCCCATTAGCAGATAGTCTTGCCAGTGATGTGATTATTTATATCGTTGAGGACGGAGACGGTGCTCAAAGTCAGGGGCAGGTGATGGTTTCCATCGTTCCTGAAGCTGATGGCGCTGTATCTGCGGTGATTAATCCTTCACGAACCGAGTGTGCATCTCCTTGTACCGTTGTATTCAGCGCAGATAAAACACTCGCCGCTGGTTTTGATGAGCACAAAGTCTGGTCGCACTTATCTTACTACTGGGATTTTGATACCGATGAAACAGACACCTATGGCCATTTGTATGAGCAAAATTATACCTATGTCGATGGTGATACAGCATTTGAAGCTGGGCATGTACCAATGGTAACAAAAACCTTCTTATGCGATATGGGCACCTGTACCTATAACGTCGGTATGAGAGCGCAAAATGCACAAGGTGAATTTGGTGATGCATTCGAAACCATTACCGTTCAATCTGAAGCCGCAGCATGGAGTGCAGCGAATACGGTATGTGTATCTAACACCTTAGATGTGAACAGTGATTGGAGCCTCTTTGATAAAGCCTGCCCAGTGGGTGCAACTCAGCAGTCAACGCTGCCATTACCGGATGAGTTTGATAACACCTTAGTGTTGTTAAGAAGAGGAGATAGCTTCGGTAGTGATGATGTTTACACGACCGAAGAAGGCAACCTTATTTTACCGATTCAAATAGGGCAGTCTAATTATAAAGTGGGCCACTTTGGTGATGTCAGTGATGCCTTCCCTGATATTCAAGCATTGATAAGAACAGGCATTGCCTCTTACTCACAAGACAATGGTGCTATTGCTTCTATCGATAGTCTTATTGACGATGCTGACGTGGCGGCTCATGGCTGGACCTCAAATGGATACTTTGAAGGCCTCAGAGTATTACGCTTTGAGTTTCCAGAATCCTTTAACCAAATGGGTTTACACGATATTGATATGGATATGGAAAATACCGTAACCGGAGGCAATATTAGTTTTTCTGGCGGCATTCGTTGTACCGATCACCCTGATTCACTGAGTTGCTCCAATGTGCCTTTTCCTAAAGGAGGGTATATTTCAAAAGTCAATTCTGTGAGTGGTACTGCATCGGAAACGAACAGCGGGGCTATATTAAATGTTTCTGGTATTGGTTGCACTATGGTGAATTTTACCGGCATTGTGGATTCACAATTTAGAAAAGCCGGTGAGCACAATATGCGTTATATGGGTTGGTATCGTTTAAATGTCATGCGCAGCTCTTTTAGAGGGCAACACTACACCCCCGGTAAATCTAACGTAAACCCTCGTGGCTGTGCTAACGAAGTGTTTACAAGAGGAAATTGGAAGTACTCAAATATTTTACCTGAGCATTACCAAAGCGATATTGAAGGCAGAACTCGTAACGATACCTATTCTGGTGTAGAAGATTATTATATTCATACATCTCGTTACCAAGTGATTAATGGTAATAATATCGGTGATAGTAGTGTGGTGGGGTCTAGACCCGGAGGGTTACGTTATGCGACTTCAGCACTGGATGGTGATCAAGAGCAATCACAAGATATTATTGTGACAAAAAATATTTTTGAGCGAGATGCTGAGGCAACGATTAGTACCGATATTAATATGCAAGCTTATTATGGTATGTGTGTTGATAATATTTATTTTGATAGTGAAGTGAGATGTTCCCCGAGTCGGCTAAATACTTTATTTCTGGGAGGAATGAGAGAGCCTGTGCCTATTACGGTGCCTGTGTCTCCGAGTAATCAATAGTTTTATCCGTTACAAGCCCTCGGCCTTATTTGAGCCCGACCTTGTTGTTGGTAAGGATCTGGCCGGGTTTAATGTTTTTTCTTAGCGATTTTTTAAATGGGGAAACACACATTTTGATTTGGAAAAGCTTGTATTCTTTTGACTATATAGAGTGTCGCAATGACAATTTGTTAATTGGAATTCAGGCTTTTCATTGATGTTTTAAACTGAGGGACAGTGGAAGCTATTAAATACTTTTTATATCCGTCTTTATATGTTCGCAATCGCACCTAATACTAACGCGCGCTAGCAGTGCCAGTTAATAGACGATCATATTTTTTACTGAGAAATTCATAA
>AEVK01000230.1 GCA_000209515.2 gamma proteobacterium IMCC1989 | reverse complement strand
TGCTTCTGCTTCTGCTTCTGCTTCTGCTTCGTCAGTATTTTGTTGCACTAGAGAAAAGTCTTCTTGGATTTCTTCTTTAATACTTTCTGTATTATTTACTGTATTATTTTCTGTATTGTTCTCTGTTTTACTTTCAGGGCTTTCAGCGACATCGCTTCCTTCGGTGCCTACAAGACCATCAACATCTTCTTCATCATTTGTTGGTGGTACATCTTGTAAATTTAATTCGGGGTTAAGCAAATCAATATCGGTTAATTCTTGTAATGATGGCAACTGTTCAAGACTTTGCAAATTAAAATAATCTAAAAAGTTTTTAGTGGTGGCAAACAACGAAGGTCGACCAGGAACATCGCGATGACCTATCACTTTTATCCAATCACGTTCGGTGAGCGTTTTAATAATATGACTACTCACTGCCACGCCACGAATTTCTTCAATATCACCACGGGTGATCGGTTGACGATAAGCGATAATGGCAATAGTTTCCATTAATGCACGAGAATAGCGTTGCGGTTTTTCATCCCACAAACGATTTACCCATGCAGCGTTTTCTTCTTTTACTTGAAAGCGCCAACCACTAGCCACTTGCTTTAATTCAAAACCATTGTCATCACAAGATTGTTGAATTTCTTCTAGTGATTCTAGAATATCCTGTTTACTCACTTGCGCTTCTACTGGCAGTTCATCACCTTCTTCCGTTTCTTTTGTTTCGGTCACAAATAAACTATGTAGCTTATCAACAGAAACCGGTTGCCCATGCGATAAAATTGCGCCTTCTAAAATTTTTCTGAGTTGTGATTTTTCTATCATAATAATTAACTGTTGCTAAATTAATTGGCTATTGATGAATAATGTTAAGGAATACCGTTAAAAAATACGTTTAAGAAATACTTTATTCGGACTTGGCTTTCACATGAATTGCACCAAACGATTCGTTTTGAACAATATCAACCAGTGATTCTTTAATTAATTCCATGATTGCCATAAACGTGACGATCACCCCCAAGCGACCCTCGGAAACCGTAAAAAGGCTCACGAAAGGCACGAAGGTTTTTTCTGCGCTAAGACGTTCGAGTACTTGCGTCATTCGTTCTCGTGTCGACATCCTTTCCATTTCGACTTGATGGCTTTCGAACATATCTGCGCGGCGCAGCACATCGGACAACGCCAGTAAAATTTCTTTAAAATCAACTTCAGGGTCTGGTCGAGTCAAATTGCGATCGGGCGCATCGACACTCACTGGATGAATATCACGGTACATCCGCGGCATGATTTCAATATCTTCAGCGGCGGTTTTAAAACGCTCATATTCTTGTAATCGACGAATCAGCGCAGCGCGAGGATCATCACCCTCATCTTCATCTTCTTCTTGATTTCGCGGCAACAACATACGTGACTTAATTTCTGCCAACATAGCGGCCATCACTAAGTATTCCGCTGCCAATTCAAACTGTAAATTGTTCATCATATCCACATACGCCACATATTGATGGGTAATTTGGGATACGTTTACTTCGAGAATATCTAAATTTTGACGTCGAATAAGATACAACAACAAATCTAAGGGGCCTTCAAAGGCTTCTAAGATAACTTCTAATGCATCAGGGGGAATGTAGAGGTCTTTAGGTAAATTGGTATAAGCCTCACCGTTGACTAGGGCGAAGGGCATTTCGTCTTGTTCTGGTTTATCTGTTGACGACGAGGACAAAGCATCAACGCTGTCCGGTGCGGCTGTATTATTCGTTTCTTCAACCTTCACTGCCTTTTCTATGGGGGCATTGTCGGCTATAAGATCGTTATCGTTGGCAGTCGTTGTCATTATCTTCCAGAAAATTGTGGACTCTCACGAGTCGTGCATACTTGCTGGCGATTATAGCGACTTTTAAGCACAGTCGCAGTAATTATGTTTGTGTCTATTGTTTATGCCGACATATACCTCTGTAATTGCGACTACCTTTCCAGCTATACCTCTAGCTAGAAAGGTCGTTTACGGCTATGTAACTTCCTATGCAGCTTTTGGATTATTGACCCAACAAGCTACGTAACATCCATGCTGTTTTTTCATGTACCACCATACGATCGGCAATAAGACTGGCCGTTGACTCATCATCTGCTTTCTGCGCTAAAGGCAAGATTCGACGAGCGGTGCGAATCAACGTTTCATTATCTCGTGTAAGAATACTGACCATTTCATCGGCTGTGGGCACACCCATTGTCTCGGTAATAGAGGTGAGCGCAGCGAACTGGTTATATGTGCCCGGAGCTGGGAAGCCTAGTGTACGAATGCGCTCTGCCACATCGTCTACAGCAGTCGCTAGCTCGGTGTACTGAGCTTCAAACATGAGGTGAAGATCATGAAACCGTGGGCCGACTACATTCCAATGAAAATTATGTGTCTTTAAGTACAGCGTGTAGGTGTCTGCTAATAATTCTCCCACACCATGAGCAATCTCTTGGCGCTCTTTCTCGCTAATGCCCACATTCATTTGATAACCTGCTGACATACATAGACTCCTTATTTACATTATTCATTATTTGATAACGTTGATAACTCAACAACTTAATGGGTTAGCAGCTGATAAAATACGAGCTACGTAAACCATGCCAAAGCAAAATCATCTTAAAACTATTAAGAACAAACTTCTAATACCTAATAACTATACACGCTATAGGTTTTATCAAGAAACGCTTATGTCTATAGAGACAAATAAGCGACTGAGGTATTACTTAGAAATATTTAGGAAGATTCGCTACGCACTTCTTTCTGATAGCTAGATACGTTTATATCGACTACCTCAACAGTAATTGATATATCAGTAAATGGGAGGGCTTTTAATGCCTCCAGTACATGAGCAGATAGATCAGCTTTTTGTTGCTCATTACGCCCTTGTAGGATTTTTAACACGACATGAATAAAATCGGAAGGACTCACTCCCATGTAATAATGCATGTAAGGAATAGCACGACATTTGATATCTTCCGGCGCAAACAATGACGATGCTAACGCCCCCTCATAAACAGACTTAAGCAGCGCCGACATATCCGTTAGGGACTCTATATTATTACTGTACTCGATAATGCAATGAGGCATATTTTACATACTCGCTATCGTGCTTTTTCTATTCTATTTTTACGGGCTTGATCAAGACATGAAACAAGACATTAATAATGCCTGTAAACTACTCAAAAACCCCACAACCTTGTCTAACAATCACAGGTTCATCGCCGGTCATATCTACAACGGTAGTCGCTTCCATTCCACAGAAACCGCCATCAATCACTAGCTCTAGCTGGTGCTCTAGAGTTTCACGAATATCATAAGGATCAGTCAGTGGCTGGCTTTCGTTTGGCAATATGAGCGTACTGGTCATCATTGGTTCATTTAGCTCTTCCAATAGCGCTAGCGCAACAGGATTACTCGGCACACGTAATCCTATCGTCTTACGCTTAGGGTGCTTTAAACGGCGCGGCGTTTCTGATGTCGCTTCTAAAATAAAAGTGAAAGGCCCTGGCGTGAAGTTCTTAATCATCCTATACGCTTGATTATTCACTTTGGCATAGGTCGCAATCTCAGACAGGTCACGGCAGACTAAGGTGAAATTATGATGTTTGTCTAACTGACGAATCCCCCTAATACGATCCAGTGCGAATTTATCACCAATATGACAACCTAATGCGTAAGCAGAGTCCGTTGGGTAGGCGACAAGCCCACCTTTGCGAATAATCTCTACGGCGCGAGTAATAAAACGAGCTTGAGGGTTTTCTGGGTGGATACTGAATAGTTGAGCCATTGTTATCCTCTTATGGACTGTTGATCTTATTGCTGTTGTAGATAGCGGTTGTAAATAGTTGTTGTAAACAGCTGAAAACGTTTAGGGTAGAACGCGCTAATTAAATCGTGTCCAAACGGGCTCACAGCTCTCAGGCAATGGTGAATACCCCCCTAATGATTGCCAAGGATTTTTCGGGCTATGGAAGTCACTGCCACATGAAGCTAACAGAGAAAAATCTGCTGCTGCACGCGCTAATTTGTCTGTGACACTGGGCTCTTGATGCCCACTAACCACCTCCATCGCCAGCCCCCCGGCATCTACAAAATCTTGTAGTAATTGATAGAGCTTGGTGCGCGTTAAATCATACTTATCTGGGTGTGCCAATACGGGGATTCCCCCTGCTTGTAAAATCCAGCCCACAATAACATCCATATCCGGCCAGCACTGTTTTACATCACCTGCCTTACCTGCCCCTAAATAACGTTTAAATGCTTGCGGGAAGGTACTCACGTAACCATTATCAATCATATACTGCGCAAAGTGTGGCCGCCCTATCGCACCACCGTTAGCATAATGTTGCGCTCCTGCTAATGCGCCTTTAATGCCTACCTTTTCTAAGCGTTGGGCGATTGTCTCTGCTCGGTCTATTCGCGCTTGTGTCTGTTGAGCCACGGCGTCTTGTAATATCGGCGAATCCACATCAATATCTAAACCGACAATATGAACGCCTCGCCCATTCCATTGAGTAGACAACTCTATACCGGTAATAATCGTTAAGGCATTATCATTGTCGTTATTACTTTTGTTATCACTCTCGTGATCATCAGTAAACGCATTAGACGATTTAGCGGCCTGCTGTGCAGCGGCTATCCCCTCTAATGTATCGTGATCCGTTAAGGCCAATACACTAACCCCTTGCTGTTTAGCTAAAGCTACTAAGTCTTGCGGAGATAGGTAACCATCGGAACAGTGACTATGGGTATGTAAATCGTACACATTCGCTCTCTTTATATCGTTCATGATGCTCATTATGGCTGACTTGATGAGGAAGTTGAACGATTAATTCCATCTAAATAATGACATCCGTATAACGAACACTTATGCTAGCCGCACATGTAGAGCTAAGCGACTAGACGGTCATTAGTATTCACTAATACGGATACATCACACAACAAATATTCACCACACTGAGTAATGATATAGATACCCATGAGCAGCAATAACCCAACGCCAGACCAGCAAGATAATACCGAAACAGCAAATACCGTGGCCAAGCCAGAAAGAAAAGAAAATATGCTGGTTAATATTTTGGTCAATATTATTATCCCTACCCTCATCTTATCTAAATTTAGTGGTGAAGATGACCTTGGGGTAGAACTTGCCATTGTCGTTGCACTCAGCTTCCCTCTCGCTTATGGCTTAAAAGAGTTTTTTGCCGTGGGCAAGTTCAACCTATTTTCGGCCATTGGTATTATTAGCATTATGTTGACTGGTGGTATGGCACTCCTAAAACTCCCCCCCGAATACATCGCGGTTAAAGAAGCGGGGATTCCGGCTTTGTTTGCAATATTTACTCTCATTTCACTCAAAACACGCTTTCCGCTGGTAAAAACGTTTTTATACAACGATAAAATCCTGCAAATAGACAAAGTAAACACTGCTCTAGAATCGAATAACAACAAAGACAATTTCGAACAAGTATTAACCAATGCCTCTTATCTTATTGCCCTCTCATTTGTATTATCCTCGGTGTTGAATTACATACTGGCGATAATGATCTTAGTGAGCGAGCCCGGCACAGAAGCCTTTAATGCCGAATTAGGCAAAATGAATGCCCTTAGCTTTCCCGTGATTGCAGTGCCTGCCACCATCGTTATGATGTTCGCGTTGTTTTATTTATTTAAACAAATTAAAAAGCTCACACAGTTAGAGCTAGAAGATATTCTTAAACAACAGTAGCGATTAATAGCAGTCATCGACAACAGAAAATATAAAGGAAAAAAACATGTGGTACGTATTCATTTGCGAAGATAAACCTAACACCTTAGCGCTGCGTATGAAAACTCGCGGGGCTCATCTTGAACGGTTAAATGCCTTAAAAGACCAAGGTCGATTATTTGTAGCGGGACCGTGCCCCGCTATCGACAGCGAAGACCCCGGTGAAGCAGGCTTTACTGGCAGCGTTGTCATTGCCGAGTTTCCATCACTAGAAGGCGCGCAAGCATGGGCTGACGACGAACCTTATTTGGCCGCCGGTGTTTACGAAAACGTAACGGTGAAGCCATTTAAGAAAGTATTACCTTAAAAATACGGCCTTAGATAAATTACTTTAGATAAAAAGTACTACTGTCACAAATAAACATGAGTATGAGACCTTTGCACGGAAGATGATTTTGCT
>AEVK01000231.1 GCA_000209515.2 gamma proteobacterium IMCC1989 | reverse complement strand
CACCGCTAACATTACCGTTCCTGCACACACGCGTAAAAAGAAAAAACGCGCATATATCCCCGAAGACTTACCTCGCGAAGATATTATTCACGATCTCACTGACGCTGAAAAGACCTGTCCGCATGATGGTGCCACATTAAAACATATTGGCGAAGAGACCAGTGAGCAGCTGGACATTGAGCCTGCAAAAATAAAAGTGTTGCGTCATCGTCGCCAAAAATACGCGTGTCCGTGTTGCGAGCAACATCTTATGATCGCGACGAAGCCCGCACAACCGATAGAAAAATCAATCGCGGC
>AEVK01000232.1 GCA_000209515.2 gamma proteobacterium IMCC1989 | reverse complement strand
CCGTCCCAGCACGCGTGTTTTTGCGTGCGACATGACACACTTGTTAGTGTTTAGCCCCGCCACTCTGCTATAACATCATCTGTTGAAAAACCTAAAATGGTGAATTGGTTATCACCCGTTTTCCATGCTTTAGCGAAGAGCTTAACACTTGTGGAGTAAAGCAAGTATTCACCGTTACCTTTTGCAATTGCCACAACATCTTGCTTGTTTATAAATTCACAATCTTCTTGCGGATGATAAGCAGCTACAACCTGCACGGAAACTGGTGAAATTAAGCAACTTTGCAGCTGCTCCAAACACTTATCAATCTCGGATTCACGATCTTGCACACCAACAAATGGTGAGCTTGTTCCTTTAGAACGAGAATCTTTTATTATGCTTAATATTTCGTCTTTGCTCATATGAACACTAACGCCACTGTAAACGGCTGGCGGAGCAGCGCGTAGCCAGTCCGATGGAAGCCGCGCTTTTTGCGGC
>AEVK01000233.1 GCA_000209515.2 gamma proteobacterium IMCC1989 | reverse complement strand
CATCCGTTAGCGCCAATAATGGCGGCACGTTTTTGTGGTTGAATGGTGGCATCCGCTTGTTCTAATAGAAATTGGGTGCCGCGTTGTAGGCTAACTTTTTGTAGAATAATCATGGCGGTATTGTAGGTGAAAGCCTGTTTAATTGGCACAAGAAAACGTTATTTCACCACTTTAATATTTAAATAACAGGACTTAGAAGGAAAGCGCTCAATGATGAATACAATCACTTATATGAATACGCTGCTAATCCCTTCAAAGGTTGTGTGTGTCGGGCGTAATTATGCAAAACATATTGCGGAACTGAATAATGTGAATACCGGCGATATGGTTATTTTTATCAAGTCCAATAATAGTATTACCAATACTCTATATGCTTACCATCAAGAACCGCTACATTACGAAGCTGAGTTATGTTTTTTGGTCAAAAATGGTGAGCTGTCAGGTGTGGGTTTTGGCTTGGACTTAACCAAGCGAGGTTTGCAAAGTGAATTGAAATCAAAAGGCTTGCCTTGGGAAAGGGCAAAAAGTTTTGATCGTTCAGCAGTGTTGAGCGAATTTGTTGCTCTGCCAGCGGGCATTGATGGCTTGTCGTTAGAGCTATGGATAAATGACGAATTACGACAGCAGGGTGGTGTGGCCGATATGCTCTTTTCACCACAGGTGGTATTAGACGACTTGAAAACCTTTCTCACGCTAGAGAGTGGTGATGTACTGATGACAGGAACCCCAGAGGGTGTTGGCGTGATTCATTCGGGAGACCAATTTGTTGGGCGCATTTTTTATGATGAAGAGCATGAAAAAAAACTATTGTTAGAAGTCAGTTGGTTGGCGCAGTAATGTTGCTAGCTAGTCTTTTGTTTAACTGTTTTGCGTGTGAGTTGATAGATTGACCATAAAAGTAATTGAACCCTTGGTCTATTTTGTCGTCATAAAATTGTCATATGTTCAATGTAGTCTACAATTGAATTCAATATAAAACGATAAATAAAGGTAAGTACCGTGGACGATTACGCAGAAGATATTTTAGATAGCCAGTATGAAGAGTTTGAAGACGATTATGATACGGATGATTATTGTTAGCTCAAACTAGTTTGATTTACACCCTCTTATCCCACCTCAGTTGCCATATTATGGCTGTCAGTCACCAATCGATATATGGTGATTTTACATAGGTAGTGGTAGAGTTATCTGCTCTTTAGTCGATATCTATTACTCTTATGCCTACCGATCCATCTATTTTTTTTTCCTCGGAAGAACTTTCTCGTTATGCTGCTGATGTTCCTCATCAAAAACTGATATGGCCTACATTTTCACAAAAAAAATTATCTGTTTATCTTCGGCGTGATGATATCGCTTCTGAGCATTATCCCGGCAATAAGTGGTATAAATTATTTTACAACCTCAAAGCAATAATACAGTCGGGACAAAAAACGGTACTCAGTTTTGGTGGTGCGTATTCGAATCATATTCATGCTTTGGCTGCGATGGGTAAACAATACAGGTTAAATACCGTGGGTGTCATTCGAGGTTATCCACCTAGAGTGTTATCACCGACCTTGCAAGATGCGCGTGAGTTGGGGATGGAGTTACTTTTTTTAGGGCACGATGATTATCGCAAAAAAAATCTAAGTCAATTTTCAGAGCAATTAAGAAAGCAATACGGTGATTATTATTGTTTACCAGAAGGAGGCGATAATTTATTAGGGGCTAAAGGCTGTCAAGCGATTGCCCATGGTATTGGTGAACATTTTTCTGGCGAATACACGATATGTTGCGCCTTAGGTACAGGTACAACATTCGCTGGAATCGTATCGGCAATATCTGAACAGGTGAAGTGCCTTGGTTTCAGTGTGCTAAAGGGTGAAGATACATTAACGGAGCAAGTAAGTCAGCGTTTGCAGGATATGGGTAGTTTACCTCCCGAATGGCATATCAATAATGATTACCATCATGGAGGTTACGCTAAAACAACCCCTGAACTATTGACGTTTATGCAGGCGATAGAAGAGGCGAATAGTCTATCGTTGGAGTCAGTAAAGTTAGAATCAATGAAGCTAGAGCCAATGAAGTTAGAACCAGTATATAGTGCGAAAATGTTGTGGGGCATTGATCAATTAGCGCAGCAAAACTACTGGCCAGAAGGCTCTACCATTATTGCGGTACACGGTGGTGGCTTACAAGGGCGTAGGGGATTTACGTTGTGATACGTGTGTTGCTCTTTTTACGTTTTTTTAATGCTGATTCTATAATGATGAAGCACTTATAAAACAAAAAATCGCTGTTTCTCTACCAAAGCGATAGAAGCTGATTGCTGATTAGCATAGGTAAGTTGTGCAATATGTAATGGCATGTCTTGGTCTGTACTATCGTGCAACAGTGTCACTAACGCTTCGCTAGATAGATGCTCTAGTGAATTATTCTCTATATCTTCTTTAGTTAAAGCCGACATCCATAATTGCCTAGGCAGAATGACGTAGCAATAATCATTATCTAGCTCACCTTCTTCCTTATCACTGTCTCTGTTATCCGTTGAGTTAAGAGAATCTATCAGTACTTTTTTCGCATACCAATACTGCCTGAACGGTGTTTTATACTGTCCAAAATCAGGTAGGTTTATCGTTGTTTCTTGATGAGTTTCGGTAAGAGGATGGGGCAGGTACAAGCGACCAGTCAGTAATAGTTTTGGTTTGAGCTGATCTGCTGTTAAACCGATGGTTGCGAGAGCAGCTTTCCCTGCATCGGTTTGAGATAGTTGGAGTTGGTGATGGAGCAAGTGATTTAGTTTAATGCCTAAGCTATCTTTTTTGTTGGGGCCTATCCAGTAATGCCAATTATATATGGGTGTGTTTTTTGATATGTTTAAAACGGTAGGCGTCATCGAGCTGGAAGCCCCAATGTAAAACTTAATAGCCACTTCTACATGATAGTGCTGCTGATCTTTTTTATCCCAAATAATAAAATCGTACTCGCCTATTGTACGTTTGTCTGTGCGCTTGTCGCTATTTGCTTGTAGGTTTTTCGCGAGTAGCGCAAAGCGGGGGTAATGGCTAAAATAAAAGCTCAATAATTGTTCAAAATAGATACCTAAGCGTGTGGCGCGTTGATCTTTTAAGTGTGTTAACAATGGTTCTATATTCGTATCTAATTCGTATAACCAAGGGATCAATTCATCGTCTTGCCAGATAGCTGATAAGCACTCATTACCTATATCGGGTAATTCTATAAAAAAGGCCGGTGAGAGTAGTGCCCATGCTAAGTCTCGCACCGGCCGGTGATGAAATAGGTGTGCAATTTGCTGGTTAAGTTGCTCAAGTGATTCGGTACTCGAATGTATTTTTTCAGGTATTAGCAGTGACATGGCATTATGTTAACACGAGCAAAGCATGATCACTTATAATGGTGCTGAGTATTAGTCTTATTAGTCATGGGAGTGTTATGCAGGCGTTTAATCAAATAGGCTTGGCGGGACGATTAAGTTCTACCAAAGCACAGCAAACTACCCATAAATTGATCGATTTTTTGCTGGCGCAGAAAGTCGAAGTGATTATATCTAGTGAAATTGCATCGTTATTGAACCGCACTGATGTGCCGTCAGGTGATGAGGCGTTTATTGGTAAAAACAGCGATTTAGTGATTGTGGTGGGTGGTGATGGCAGTATGCTAGGAGCAGCCAGATCCATGGTGGATTACGGTGTACCGCTACTGGGCGTAAACCGTGGTCGTTTAGGCTTTTTGACCGATATTATGCCCAGCGAAATCGAAAATAAAGTGCTGGATGTATTGCATGGCGACTTTATTACTGAAGAGCGATTTATGCTGGAAATGGTCGCTCTAAGAGATGGTGAGTCGGTGGGCAAAGGCCACGCGCTTAATGACATTGTGTTACACCCCGGTCGACATTTACGTATGATTGAATTTGAGCTATTTATCGATGATAAATTTGTCTATAGCCAATCGTCAGATGGTTTAATTGTGTCTACCCCTACGGGTTCGACAGCTTACGCCTTGAGTGGGGGTGGGCCATTAATGCATCCATCGTTGGATGCCATTGGTTTAGTGCCGCTCAACGCACATTCGCTAACCAGCCGTCCTATTGTAGTTGCAGGTAGCAGTGAGATCCGCTTAGTGCTGGGCGACGATTCATCTACCATTATGCACATCGCTTGTGATGGACAAATTTATCAGCGGGTACGTCCCAATGATGAAATTGTTATTCGTAAAAAACAACAGCATCTCACGTTAATTCACCCGCAAGACCATAATTACTACGAGACTTGTCGTCGTAAGTTAGGTTGGGGGCAGCGATTAACGGATAAACGAGTCGACGAAAAGGCAAGGGAAGAGTAAGCAGTGAACACGTCATCGCAGTCGATGGGTTATGATCTTATTGGGGATGTTCACGGATGTGGGCGTTCCCTAGAAAAGCTCCTCATTGAAATGGGCTACCATAAGCGCCAAGGTGTTTATCATCATAATAAGCGGCAAGCTATTTTTGTTGGCGATATTGTGGATCGCGGCCCTCATATTCGCAAAGCGCTATCTATTGTTTACGATATGGTGAATGCGGGATCGGCACAGTTAGTGATGGGCAACCATGAATACAATGTGTATTGCCATGCTACGCCGCACCCTAGTCGTAATGCTTATTTGCGTGAGCACAATCCTCACAATGATCGTTTAGTTGCAGAAACGTTTGAGCAGTTTGCCAATCACCCTAATGACCTCAAAGATTATTTAGAGTGGTTTGGCCGTTTACCTCTGTTCTTAGATATGGGTCACTTTAAAGTCGTACATGCCTGTTGGGATCACTTTTATATAAGAGAATATTTAAAACGATTTAAAACCAATTGCATATCGCCAGAAATATTATTGGAGTCATCAGATACAGAAAGTTTTGTCGGTATGATGGTGGATCGCCTATTACGTGGTACAGATATTCGCTTACCGGATGAGCAGGTTATTCGTAGTCGAGATGGTTTTGAGCGACGCTTTTTTAGAGCAAAATTTTGGGCAGATAATCCAAAAACCTATGGCGATGTTGTTTTTCAGCCAGATCCATTACCAGATGATTTGTTTAACCGACCGCTAAGTGAAGAAGAAAAACTCCGTTTAACCAACTATCCAGAAGATGAAGTGCCAGTTTTTTTTGGTCACTACTGGTTACAAGGGCGACCAGCGCCGATCAAACATAATGTTTGTTGCGTTGATTACAGTGCAGTGAAATATGATCGCCTAGTTGCTTATCGCTTGGATAATGAAACTGTATTAGATAAAGAAAAGTTTTCGTGGGTGTATGTTGATCCACCTAAAACAGATATGAGTGAATGATGTGATGAATAGTGTACAAGAATTATTAGATAGTTTAACACCGGATATATATCAAAATTTGAAGCAGTCGGTGGAGTTGGGCAAGTGGCCAACGGGTGGCGTGTTAACCGCAGAACAAAAAGAATTATGTTTACAAGCCGTGCTTGCTTATGAAAAAAAGCATTTTCCTGAAGAGCAACACACTGGATTTATTCCCCCGAAAAAGCATACTCATTGTGGCAGTGTGAAAGGCGAAGTTGCAGAAAATAAAGCTGCAGAAGACGACGTGCAACCCATTAAATTCAAATAGCAGTTTTTAAGCAGTAAGTGTTAAACAGTAAATGTTAAATAATGAGTATTAAGAATAAAGTTAAAAAGCAAGTTAACAAATAACAACATATAATTTTTTTGCATTGCAGTAGTTATTATTCTACAACTGAAATGTAAGTAGACAGCAGAATTAATTGAGTGATTTATGGCAGATGTACAACCCCAAACTATTTTTTTAAGTGATTATCAAGTCCCTGATTTTTTAATTGAAAAAACGGATCTTATTTTTTCTCTCCAAGAAACAGAAACGACCGTGACCTCTACGTTGTTAGTAAAAAAAAATAGCGCCTCAGAAAAAACCAATGCGCCGTTGATATTACATGGTGAAAATTTAACATTGCGTTCCATCGCTATTGATGGACGTGAGCTTGCCGAAGATGAATATCAAGTCGATGCAGAAACGCTTGCGTTGACAGTATCTGATCAATGCATTGTTACCTGTGTGACAGTTATCAAACCGCAAGAAAACACCGCTCTAGAAGGCCTATATAAGTCTAGTGGCATGTATTGCACCCAATGCGAAGCGGAAGGTTTTCGTAAAATCACCTATTATCTAGATCGCCCCGATGTGATGAGTGTGTTTAGTACTAAAATCATTGCAGATAAAACCTTATACCCATTATTACTCTCTAACGGTAATTTAGTGAATCAAGGCGAGTTAGACAACAATCGTCACTGGGCGCAATGGTACGATCCCTTTAAAAAGCCGGCTTATTTGTTTGCCTTAGTCGCTGGTGATTTAGCACTAGTGGAAGATGGCTTTACTACGCAATCCGGTCGAGAGATTACATTGCGTATTTATGTTGAAGAGAAAGATATTGATAAATGCGATCACGCGATGCAATCACTTAAAAGAGCGATGCGCTGGGATGAAGAAGTCTATGGTCGCGAGTATGATTTAGATTTATTTATGATCGTTGCCGTTGATGACTTTAATATGGGCGCGATGGAGAATAAAGGCTTAAATATTTTTAACACATCATGTGTGTTAGCCAAGCCAGAAACCACAACCGATGCCGGCTTTCAACGTGTCGAAGGTGTGGTAGCGCACGAGTATTTTCACAACTGGTCGGGTAACCGTGTTACCTGCCGTGACTGGTTTCAATTAAGTCTAAAGGAAGGCTTTACGGTATTTCGTGATGAAGAGTTTTCATCCGATATGGGCTCGCGTGCGGTTAAGCGTATTGAAGATGTCGCATTTTTACGCACGACTCAATTTGCAGAAGATGCCGGCCCTATGGCGCATCCTGTACAGCCGCCATCGTTTATCGAAATTTCTAATTTCTACACCTTAACTATTTATGAAAAAGGTGCAGAAGTCGTACGAATGATTCATACCTTATTGGGTGAGTATCTATTTCGCGAAGGTTCAGATCTTTATTTTCAGCGTCATGATGGACAGGCGGTTACCATTAACGATTTTATCGATGCAATGGAAACTGTATCTAAGCGCGATTTTACACAGTTCAAACATTGGTATACCCAAGCGGGTACACCCGTAGTCACGGTGACTGATAGCTATAATGCCAAAGCACAAGAATACACATTAACGATAAAGCAATCTTGTCCTAGTACACCTGAAGCGACAGAAGAGCAAAAACACGCCTTCCATTTTCCATTGTGTATGGGGCTTGTTGCTGAAGGTAAGAATATCCCATTGGTATTAGCCGGTGAGGATGCTGAGTCGTTTTCTTCAGTGACTAATCGCTTATTAGAAATTACCGAATCAGAGCAGACATTTGTGTTTACCCATGTGCCTTCTAAACCAGTACCGTCGTTGTTTCGTCAGTTTTCAGCACCTGTACGTTTGTCTATCCAAAGAACCCGTGAAGATTATCTACAACTATTGGCCTACGACGAAGATTCTTTTTGTCGTTGGGATGCGGGCCAGCAGTTAGCCGTATCTATTATTGATGAGCTAGTTGTCGCTTATCAACAGAAAAAAATGATAGAAATAGATCCTGTCTTGTTAGAAGGTTTACGTGTTGTGTTAGCAGACAACACTCTGGATAAGGCGATGGTATCGTTATTGTTGAGTTTGCCATCAGAAGCCTATTTATCAGAAATTGCTACTGTTGTTGATGTTGATGCAATTCATTTTGCACGCCAACAACTGGCCGAGTTTTTAGCGTTAGGCTTACATGAGGAGCTATTGGCTGGTTATGAAGCCTTGAATGTTGAAGAGACGTATCAGGCATCAGCAGATGCCATTGCTAAACGCAGTCTGAAAAATGCAGCACTGTCTTACTTGTTACTTGCAGAGACAGCGAAAAATGCATCTAAACATATCTCGTCAACAGATTCGCCTATTGCCAAGCAATGCTATCAACAGTTTGCGACAGCGAATAATATGACTGATAGCTTTTCAGCATTAAAATCGTTGGTACATTCGGTGCCAGAAGGCAAGGTCATAGAAGAGTATCAAGAGAAAGCCTTGGCAGAGTTTTATGCTAAATGGCAGCATGAAAACTTAGTGGTTAATCAATGGTTGAGCGTGCAAGCGACTATTCCGCATGCGTCTACTTTAGAAAAAATAAAAACGCTAATGGCTCATGAAAGCTTTTCTATGACTAACCCTAATAAAGTGAGAGCGCTGATAGGAGCATTTACGCAAAACCTAGTGGCATTCCATCAGCCTTCAGGGGAGGGGTATCGTTTTCTAGCTGAGCAAGTTATCGCACTCAATAAAACTAACCCGCAAATAGCGGCACGCATTATTGCGCCGTTAACCCGTTGGAAAAAATACGATAGTCATCGACAAGAGTTGATGAAAACGTACTTGTTACAAATCAAAGAAAGCCCCAACTTATCGAAAGATGTTTATGAGGTGGTCAGTAAAAGCTTATAACTAAAATCGTGTAAAAATAAGAGTTCTAATGGCTAAACAGTGGTTTGAGAAAAAGCAGCGCGAGCTAAAAAAGCGACTTAGTCAACGTTTTGGCTTACGCTCGCTAGCGTTTTCTCAAACACAATTATCGCAATGGTTTTCATCGGTTGTAGGTCAACGTGTACTAACGGAAGAACAGCAATGTATCGATGAATTGTTGCCAGAGATGTTTGGTTATCACTTAATGCAATTAAGCGTGTTACCTTCATCGCGTATGTTTTCAGCGAGTTCTACAGGGCATCAGTTTATTGTCGAGCCTAGCGGTCATATTGGTGACCATTGTTGCGATGACGAAAGTGTGAAAACACCTGCATCTTCTGTTATTGCCCAGTTTGAACAACTGCCTATTGATGCCGATGTAATTGATGTCGCGTTGTTACACCATGCGCTTGATTATTCTACACACCCACATCAGTTATTAAGAGAAACCACTCGTGTATTAATACCGAATGGTCATATTGTTTTAGTGGGATTTAATCCTTTTAGTTTATTAGGACTGGGACATAGTGTGGCTCGATTACTATCAAAGTCTTATGCCTATCGTCGACAGCATTTGCCCGTTTCTCGCCTCAAAGATTGGTTTGAGGTATTGGATTTAGAGCTTGTCTATAGCCGCCGTGGTTATTACGGCCTGCCGTTCAATCGATATTATTCACCTAGAGTGAATCGATTCTTGGCAATGTTGTTGCCGGTTATTGGTGGTTTTTATGTGCTGGTTTTGCGTAAAAATATTACCCCAATGACTAAGATACAAACAAAATGGAAAAAACGTTCGGTATTACCTGCATGGCGAAAAGGCGTTGCGACACATTCGTCACCTTATAAAAAAATAGCAAAAGAAGAGAAATAAATTAGAAATGAAAAAAGTTGAAATTTTTAGCGATGGTGCTTGTAAAGGTAACCCTGGTCCTGGTGGATGGGGTGCTTTGTTACGTTATGGGGATACCGAAAAACCGTTATGCGGTGGCGAAAAAAATACCACCAATAATCGTATGGAATTAATGGCGGCGATAGAAGGCTTGCGATCGTTAAAAGAAGCGTGCGAAGTGGAGTTAACTACAGATTCACAATACGTGCGCAAAGGCATTACGGAGTGGATAAAAAACTGGAAGAAAAATGGTTGGAAAACAGCAGCTAAAAAACCCGTAAAAAATGCAGATTTATGGCAACAATTAGATGACGAAGTGACTCGCCATACGGTGAATTGGCATTGGGTGAAAGGCCATAGTGGCCATCGTGAAAATGAAATCGCCGATGAGTTGGCGAATAAAGGTATTCCGGCGTAAGCTAGGTATGATGGAGTAAGCACTATGAGACAAATTGTATTAGATACAGAAACCACCGGTTTAGAGCCATCTAAAGGGCATCGTATTATTGAAATAGGTTGCGTAGAATTAGAAAATCGCAAGCTGACAGGTCGGCACTATCATCAATATATTCAGCCAGAGCGTGAGATCGAAGCGCAAGCAATGGAAGTGCACGGTATTACCAATGAGTATCTAAAAGGTAAGCCAACGTTTGTTCAAATTATGGATGAGTTTATGGCTTTTGTTGATGGTGCCGAATTAATTATTCATAACGCACCGTTCGACGTGGGTTTTATTAATAATGAGCTAGCCAAATACGGCGATAAAAAATATCAAAATATTACACATTATTGTGGTGTGATTGATACTTTAGTCATGGCGCGCCAAAAGCATCCGGGGCAAAAAAATAATCTCGATGCCTTATGTAAACGCTATGGCGTAGATAATTCGCAACGGGATTTACACGGCGCATTACTCGATTCCGAAATTCTAGCCGATGTTTATTTGTTGATGACCGGCGGGCAACGTGCTTTATCACTCAGCAGTGCATCATCGGAAGATGATAGTGGTAGTAGGCAAGTGACCGGTATTCGCCGTTTAGCAGAAGTGCCAAATTTACCCATCATTCAAGCTTCACCAGAGGAGCTTGCGCAACATGAACAAAAGCTTGCAGCGATTGATAAAGCGAGCCAAGGGCAATGCGTGTGGCTTAAACCATCATAGCGACATATATAGGCCCATTTAATAACAAGTACTATTCCCAGATAAAAAAGGCGATTTTATGATTAATGCTTATGCTGCGTTTGAATCAGGCGGTGAGTTACGCCCTTATGAATATGAACCTGTAGAATTAACGGCAGAAGAGGTCGATATTCAAGTAGAGCATTGTGGCATTTGCCATAGTGACTTAAGCATGATCAATAACGAATGGGGTGCAAGTCAGTATCCATTAGTGCCGGGTCACGAAGTGGTAGGGGTGATTACTGCTGTTGGTGATAATGTCGCTGATATTACTGTAGGGCAGCGGGTAGGCTTAGGTTGGCATTCGGACTACTGTTTTTCTTGTGGTAGTTGTGATGATGATGATCATAATTTATGTGCGTCAGCTCAAGGAACTATCGTAGGTCGTCATGGTGGTTTTGCCGATAAAGTACGAGTGCATTATCAGAGCGTAGTGGCATTGCCTGAAGGTATTGCTCCAGCCAGTGCTGGCCCGCTTTTTTGTGGTGGAATCACGGTATTTAACCCGCTGGTTCAATACGATATAAAACCGGGGCAGCATGTTGCTGTTATCGGTATTGGGGGATTAGGGCATTTAGCCCTACAATTTTTACGTGCGTGGGGCTGCGAGGTCACGGCATTTACCTCTAGCGACAGTAAGCAAGCAGAAGCATTAGCACTTGGCGCACATCACACGATTAACTCTACTGACAAACAAGCGGTTAAGCAGGCGGCAAGGCGATTCGATCTTATATTATCAACAGTTAATGTAAGCTTGTCGTGGAATAGTTATGTGGAAGCGTTAAAGCCTAAAGGCCGTTTACATTTTGTAGGGGCAACGTTAGAGCCATTAAATATTTCGGCTTTTGGCCTTATTTCGGCGCAACGCTCTATTTCCGGCTCACCGGTCGGAAGTCCTGCTACAATTAAACAGATGTTGGCATTTGCTGCAGAGCATAAGATTGCGCCTCAGATAGAATCTTTTTCTTTTGATCGTGTGAATGATGCCATACAGCATCTTGCTGACGGTAAGGCACGTTATCGCGTCGTTTTACATCGATAGTTCTATTATCAATCACGCGTATTACCGTGTTCACATAGCAGTACTTATTTAACGGCATGCTTAACAGTATTCACTTAACTGTACTCACTTAACTGTACTC
>AEVK01000234.1 GCA_000209515.2 gamma proteobacterium IMCC1989 | reverse complement strand
CCGCCGATATGCTCGTACACTCATCGCTTTTTGATCAAAGCTACCCAAGGCATATACCGGATTATGAAGAATACTTAAAAGAGCGAGAGTAAGTGTGTAGACTGTAAAAAAACCGCCTCAGAAACGGCCAACCGATAAATTGACATAGATATCCCCTCCTTGTAGTCTTCATCACATAGTCAAAAGCTTCAAAAATGAACAATAGTAACGAGGCGACTTAATATGGAACCAAGCTAAGCAGCCTTGCCACCGGTTTCATCTAATTAACTGCTAGGATTATAAATGACTATTCAAGAAGTTATAAACTTGGGACAGATTCTTAAGTTAGATGTAGATATGGCTGCAGATTATGTGAATTCATCAGACGAAAACTTTGCTTTTAAAACACGCGTATATATTAGAGCTGTGGCTTCATGGATAGAGGGTAATATTTGGATGCTCAAACAAGAGATACCGGATATGGTTCCTAAGAAATATAATCAGCTTCCTCTAGAATATAAATTATACTTAAGTGATATGGATTGGAGCGTCGGAGATAATGGAAAACCAAAAATTAAAGATAAAATCCTTCCAACAAAAAGTAATGTGAAAACTTTTTTCAATACTATGGATATCTTATTTGATGATTATACAGTCAGTTTCGATGATAAAGATTACCAACATTTACTATCTTTTTATAAAATTAGAAATAGCATGATGCATCCGAAAGATATTAATGAGTTAATAATATCAAAGGAGCAATTATATAATTGTGAAGCTGCAGCAGTTTGGGTTAAAAACGAATTTGTAAAAGTTACAAACGCTATAACAAAGCACCAGAAACCCTAAAAAATTGCTGCATCCGACACATACTGCCCCGCGTTTTTGTGCATTCCGCCGCGCTACATTTTATAAACAAAAACCTCTCTGCAGCATGTGCGGCTGAGCAAGGCGCTAACTCTCTTTAAGGCATTCTGAAAATGGCTCATGAAATTGTCACTCTAGATAGGTGGAGTAAAATATTAGATCATGCACCGCAAGATAAAAGGTACATATATCGTGGACAATCTAGTGCAGAATGGAGCATAGAGTGTTCGCTTAGAAGAACGCTAGAATTCAATCGTAAAATGTATAACGTAGATTCATTTGATCTTCGAATTGCGGAAAGAAAAAGTTTAAAGACATTTAAATCTAGGGCGCACCTTTATTTAAAAGACTTACCTGATGAAGATGATGATATAGCTTGGTTATCGGTCATGCAGCATCATGGGACTCCAACAAGACTGATTGATTTTAGCTGGTCATTTTATGTCTCCATGTATTTCGCACTTATAGGCGCTAGTGATGATTGCTGTATATGGGCAATTAATGAAAGTTCTCTTCGTTCATCTGCCGCTAGATATGCTAAAAATCAACATGGTATAAACAATCAGATTTCCGGATTGCGATATGGTGAATTAGAGGCATCTTACAGTTCCGCCAATATGATTATGAAACACAATAGATTCGGGGAAGAGGAGGAAGAACAAGAAAGTTTGGGAGTTTTAATTTTAGAAGTTGAGAAGCAAATACCCCGCATAGCTATTCAACAAGGTTTGTTTCTTTTCCCTTGCTCCTATGACGGTACTTTTGTTGAAAACCTAGCTTCTCTAAAGTTACAGAAAAAAGGGGGTTGGTCGCCTATTGTTAAGTTTGTAATCCCCTATGAGAATAGAGATGATTTCCTAATGCATTTAGCTGTAATGAATATAACAGCTGAAACAATATATCCGGGTATTGACGGTTTTGCACAATCAATAATACAGCATGATATTTTGTGAGTAGTTATAGAGCTAACAAACATGCCATATCGCACGCAAAAAACACACCCAAAAACGGCTGCCGACTTATCCCGTCGCCTCATACACTGAAATTTATGTATTTTATAAAAATTCAAAATAAAATTTACATTTTTAAAGAGAGAGTTAACATTTAATATGAACGAAAAGAATGAAGCATCAAACGAAGTAATGACTGAAAACAACCAACCTAGTTGCAGCAACACAAGTTGTTGCCCACCTAAAGGGCCCATTACACGAGATACTCCAAAAGTTGGACGAAATGATCCCTGTATTTGTGGTAACGGTCGTAAGTTTAAAAAGTGCTGTGGAAAAAACGCGTAAAACCATTCACTCTCTAGCCACATTTTTAATAGGTATTAGCAATACGGAGAAAAGCTATGGCAGAATCAGCCGGTGGTGATATAGGTCTTCAAGATGTAAAGAACGGGAAAAAAAGGCTTGAGAACTTAGATGGGCTAAACGATCAAATAAGATGGAATAGAGATCATCTTAATGGTCGTATTAAAGCTATTTTTTGCACTCTATTAGCTTTTTCTGTGGCATTTTCTTGGATAACTGGAATGCCCATACTTTTTAAGTACGGTGTCACACTCTTTGCTTTCGTGTCTCTAATTATATATTTTCTGCTTAAATTTATTCGCCACAAAAAGCAATCAAAGCTAAGAAGCGAGCATATCAATGAGCTTAGAAAGGGTAGTCGTTAACAAAGACAAACCAGTCTGGTAATTTTTACGGTCTTATACACCAAGGAGAACAATATGAGTCGAAAGCATATTTCAAGTGGGTCTGAATTTGAATCAAAAATTGGATACTCACGCGCCGTTGTTGATGGCGACTATGTATTTGTATCTGGCACTACCGGCTATGACTACGAAACCATGTCAATTTCTGACAATCCAGTAGAACAAGCAGACCAGTGTTTTAAAAATATTGAACAAGCGCTCCTTCAAGCTGGCAGTAGCTTAGACAACATTGTCAGAATTCATTATATATACCCAAACAAGTTAGACTTTGAGCCTTGCTGGCCTGTATTCAAAATGTACTTAAGTAATGCCAAACCTGCTGCCACAATGTTCGTCGCAGGCTTACTAGATGACGCAATGAAATTAGAAATAGAAGTGACGGCTAGATTAAAATCATAACGGCGGGCAATGAGCAGTGAGCCTACCCCGATAAAGAGACGCGTTTAATAAGTTAAGGAGTAGCAAATACCAAAACATACCCAACTAAGAAAAATGTTGCGGCATCCACTACAAAGCGCCTTAAAGCAGTCGAGCACTGGAGTCAG
>AEVK01000235.1 GCA_000209515.2 gamma proteobacterium IMCC1989 | reverse complement strand
TCCCTCTGTTTTTACTTATTATTCCTATAATTACTGCCACTGAAGGAAGTGATAACGAGGAATTAATCCTCATATTTCAAATGAATATGCTATGGTTGGAATTTATTGTCAACAGTATGAACCTAATTTTATAAGTATTGCTTGCTACTTCTGTTATAACGCTGATATCTGTGTGAATTGAGCAAAAGGGATATACTTCATTCCGACAGAAATTATCGACTAGACCACCTTAAATCACTACTACTACGCGACTAGCATTATCCCTTCCGCCTCTATAAAATGCCTACCCTTATCAAATCTCACTAAGAATACGCTATCCATGAATATCCGTAATTTATTATCTGACTATGTTACCCAAGCCATGCTAGCAGCGGGTTTACCTGCTGAATGCCAAGCTCATGTTGCCGCGAGTAAAAAAGCCGGTTTTGGCGATTACCAAGCCAATGGTGCGATGGGGGCAGCTAAGATAGCAAAAGCTAAGCCACGGGATATTGCACAGCAAATTGTGGATCAGCTACAGCAGAATAGTGATGTGCAAGTAATGATTAGTCATATCGAGATTGCTGGGCCGGGGTTTATCAACCTTACACTAGATCCACAGTGGCTAGCCGCTAACATCCGAATTATCAATCAAGATAAGCAATTAGGCATTCAGGACGATCAGCCACAAACGGTTGTGGTGGACTACTCCTCGCCTAACCTAGCGAAAGAAATGCATGTAGGCCATTTACGCTCGTCTATTATTGGCGATGCGGTAGTACGTACCTTAGAGTTTCAAGGCCATAACGTAGTGCGCCAAAACCATGTAGGCGATTGGGGTACGCAATTTGGTATGTTGATTGCTGAGCTGGAAGAACAGTTGCAAGAAGGCGAATCGGCTTCGCTTGCCTTAAAAGATTTAGAAGGTTTTTATCAGAGCTCTAAAAAGCACTTTGACGAGTCTGAAGCGTTTGCCAATAAAGCGCGCGATTATGTGGTGAAGTTACAATCTGGCGATGCGCACGTACTCACACTGTGGGAACAGTTTAGACGTGTATCGCTTACCCACAGCCAAGAAATTTATCAGCAACTCAACGTGACCTTAAACGCTGACGATGTGCGTGGCGAAAGCGCTTATAACGATGACTTAGCACCATTAGTCGCAGAACTACAACAGCAAGGGCTAGCCGTTGAGAGCCAAGGCGCGCAAGTGGTCTTTCTAGAAGAAATGGCCGATAAAGAAGGCAACCCTAGTCCGGTGATCATTCAAAAACAGGGCGGCGGTTTCTTATATGCCACTACCGACTTAGCTGCCTTACGTTACCGATCTCATACTTTACACGCAGATCGTGTTTTATATTTTATTGATGCGCGCCAATCCTTACACATGCAACAAGTGTTTACTCTAGCCAAAAAAGCCGGTTTTGTTAACGACAACATTAGCTTAGAACACCACCCGTTTGGCACCATGATGGGCGCTGATGGTAAACCGTTTAAAACCCGCACCGGCGGCACGGTTAAGCTGGCCGATTTATTAGTCGAAGCGGTAGAGCGTGCAGAAAAAGTAGTAGCGGATAAAAACCCAAACCTCAGCGCAGAAGAACGTGCGGTCATTGCGCGTAAAGTAGGTATTGGCGCAATTAAATATGCCGACTTATCTAAAACGCGTACCAACGATTACATTTTTAACTGGGAAACCATGCTCAGTTTTGAGGGGAATACCTCACCGTATCTACAATACGCTTATGCGCGCATTCAAAGTATTTTCCGTAAGGCGGATATTGATGTGAGTGCGTTAAACAGTGAACTCGCATTAAACGAACCGGCGGAAGTGGCTTTGTCGATTAAGACATTACAATTTGCCGAAGTGGTTGAACAAAGCACACGTGAAGCCTATCCGCATTTGCTATGCACTTATCTGTACGACCTAGCGGGTTTGTTTATGCGCTTCTACGAGCAGTGCCCTATTCTTAAAGACGGTATCGACGAAGACACTAAAAATAGCCGCTTACAACTGGCCTTGTCTGTTGCCAACACATTGAATAAAGGTCTGGATTTACTCGGTATTGAAACGATGGATAAGATGTAAACCCAGTACTTTTTACTGAACACAAAAAAGGCGATGAAAAACTTCATCGCCTTTTTTATTCCCCATCGCTGACTACTTTAAGCGCAATTCATAGAAAAACTTTTAGCCATAGTTCGAGCCCTAGAAAACATTAAATCAAGCCAAGGCGATTATAAGCTTCGCGCAACCGCGCGATAGACTTTTCATCTTTATTAGCGCAGTACACTGCTTCCAATAACGATATATCTAGCCCGCTATTTTTAGCCGCTTGCTCTAGCATATCGGCTTCTGCAATTTCGAGAAAATCGACAATACTTCTGACGCCTGCCATACGAATACTATTCACTTCTTCTTTAAACTCTAGGCATAAGCGTGCTTGAATCATCCAGTCAATCACTACTCGAGGAGAAAATGGAGTTTTAATGATCATTTCGACTAGGCTAGCATGAGCAAGATTTTGCACATTATCGATACCTAATTCCGATAGACGAGCCTTATGAAAACTGCCCATGCCTTCGATCATTTCTAGAGGCAAAGAATGCGCCATATGCATTTTTTTGGCAAAGATATCACCAGCGGCATCTTGCAACCAATTTAATAAACGTTCTGGAAATGTACCGGTTAAAAATGCGATAACAGGCAATGTACTCGATAACGCCCCAATATCCGCATGAGTAAAGTGACTGTAGATTAAAATTAAAAACGAGCTAAAAACTAAGCGAGTAGCTACATTATAATAAGCCCCCGGAGGCAAATCTAATGTCACCATACGACGAAAAACATATTGTATTGACCACACATATGCACCTAAAAAGGCAAATCCGCAGGAGACCAAGCTCGTTCGATAAGACATTTCTTGAGACGTAGTAGCCTCATTCGCCCACACCACTGCTTTAAATAACACATGTGCATTGCCCGCCAGTAAAATATAAAACCCGAGCATAGAAAAAAGCGTGACAAAGAGAATGGGGAGTAAATAGTCCGAACTTTTATATTCGGACTCGATGATAAAGTAATCTACTTCAAAGCCGTGTTCCGCACCATCAAGAGCATTAACAATCTTATCGAACTCTTTTTGTTTTTTAGGCAAACGGTAATGTAAGAAAGATATTGCCGTTAATGGCATAAATATCACCATTACCGCAATGCCAATGGGCACCATCCAATGTACTATCTGTTCATTATTTTCACCAAACTGCATCGGTGAGAACACAGAAAAAATAGCAATGCATACACCTACCAGCAGAATGGAAAACACAAAAAAACTAAGAGACTTAGTGCTGTAACCGCCAGAAGGAGTTGGCGTTTTTTGTTGAACTTGATTATGTTTACTACTGCTTACGCTATTGTCCTTTTTACCACCTTCTCTCTGATTATTATTATCCATGCGATCACCTTATTTGTATTTCTACTCTGATGTTTTATTATTTATAGAAGCGCTCAAAACCCGCCACGCTAAAACCGTTCATGCGTTTTTTACCCATCACAATCACCGGCACGCCTTTACCGCCGATGGCATCATAATCTCTTTTTGCTCTGGCATTTTTTTCGATGTCGTATTCTACAAACGGAATCCCTTTTTTCTGAAAATATTTCTTGGCTTTTTTACAATAGCCACACCATGCAGTGGAGTACATGGTGACTCTTGTCTTATGACCAGAAGCCTTATGATCAGAAGCATTACTGCCTGCTTTCGTACTCGTGTTAGCCTGTGAAGAGTTTGAACGCATATCAGGAGCTTCGCTATAGGTGACGGATTCATAACTGCTAATATTAACCGCGGCTTTGCGTTGGGTTTCATTGGGGTTATCACCATAATGTGTACGCCCCTGCTCATCTACCCACTTATATACTTCAGCGGTGGTGTATGTATGACAACAAAAAAACAAGAGAATAAAGAAAAGAGGTTTCATTAATAGTTATCCGTCATTTAATGATTTAGCTGCACCTTATCGGCTCTATATTATTGGCTTTATATAGCCTAATGAGTGTAATCTTATTGAATGTAGCCTAGCGAATGTGGTCTTATTAGTGATACGTATCACCACACTGGCCATCAATATTTGAAAAGCTGGCCACAAAACATACCTTAGTTGCCCATCTCCTGCAAGGAAACGTAAATCCATGCCGAACCATGGTTACCACAATACTGTCTTTACAGTAGAGTATTTGCGTTGCGACTTTTGCGGTACACTTCTAACTCGAAATTTCAACATCCCCATTCACTGATCATTAACGGTTTTGATTTCACCATCGATGACAACACTTAGCGACACACTACACCAGACGTTTTCACTGTTATTACAGCTAGACGAAAGCCTATGGGAAATTATTCTTTTGTCCCTTCAGGTCAGTGGTACGGCGTTATTGCTTGCGGTGATAATCGGCCTACCTATTGCACTGGGCTTAACCTTACGGCGCTTTCCCGGTGAGCGCCTGTTATATATTCTCGTTGATACAATGATGGCCTTGCCGCCGGTGGTGGTGGGCTTGGTGGTGTATTTACTGCTCTCTCGCTCTGGGCCATTGGGCGTATGGGGATTACTCTATACACCTACCGCAATGATTATTGCTCAAACTCTACTGATCACCCCCATTGTTATTGCCCTCGCTTTACCCTTGTTTAAACAGCATTGGGCTCGTATTGGCGAGCAGTTAGTGGTGCTGGGTTATCGACCAAGGCAAATATTACCAACACTATTATACGAAGCTCGTGCAGGTATTATGACGGTGATATTGGCCGCATTTGGTCGAGGCATTGCCGAGATTGGAGCAGTGATGATTGTCGGCGGTAATATTGATCAACACACTCGTGTCATGACCACGGCTATCGCGATGGAAACACAGCAAGGTAATTTAGCCTTGGCCTTAGCTTTGGGCATCGTCTTAATTATGATTGCGCTGTTGATTAATAGTAGTGCCCACCTGATTAGCGCGAGCATCAATGCAAAAGGAAAGCGACACACACAAGGAATACAACTGTGATTACCGTAGATGCAGCTTCACTGGTAATGGGCTCACGTACTTGCGTAGATAACGTATCGATGACGATTGAGCGACAAGGGATCACAGTGATTATTGGTGCGAATGGGAGCGGCAAAACCTTATTGTTGCGCTTGATCGCAGGCTTATTATTGCCGACTAGCGGACAACTCAAGATCACCCCGCAATTAAACTATCCACAGCTTGCTTATGTTCCTTCTACGCCGGTGTTACTAGACCGCAGTGTGTGGGAAAATATTGTATTGCCACTGCGTATTCAGATGAAAAACAATCCATCCCAATGTGCAGAACGCCAACGATCAACACCTGAATTTCGCACACAAGAAGCTTTGCAGTGGGCCAATATTGAATCGCTCGCACAGCAAACCGCACATAACTTATCTAGCGGCCAGCAACAGTTAGTTGCTCTTGCTCGCGCTTGGGCATTATCTCCGCAACTATTATTAATCGACGAACCCTGTGCTAATTTAGACCCTAACCGGCAACAACATATCGAGTCGCTTATTTGTGATATGCAATCGCAATGTAAGGTTATTATGAGTACTCACAACATTCGCCAAGCAGAGCGTCTAGCAGATGATGTGGTCTTTTTAGAAGAGGGTAAGTTGCTCGCGCATGTATCCAAAAAGCAATTTTTTAATCACGGCAGTGATGATGACGCTGCAGGCTCTTTATCACAAAAAATCGACACGTTTATTCGTTATGCTTAACCGTTTATTATCATTTTTAGTCTCGTTAACAGCCCTCATTAGCACCTTTTTGTTAGCGAGCTGCAGTGAGCAGCCATTACGCTTAGGCGTGACAACCACCTTAGAGGACTCTGGTTTATTAGATCGTTTAACAACGGACTTTGCTAATGAACACGGCATTGCCATCACCCCTATTGTAGCGGGCAGCGGACAACTATTTACCTTAATTGCACGAGGCGATGTCGACATTGCCATCAGCCACGAACCCGAAGGCGAGAAAAGATTAGTCGAGCAAGATATTGTCTCGTCTCGCCAAGCCCTATTCCACAATGACTTCGTGATCGTTGGCAGCAAGGAAGATCCCGCCAATGTTAGCGAGGCCACATCAACTCGCGATGCGTTTATGCGCTTAATTAATAGTGATAGTCTCTATATTTCACGCAACGATAATAGCGGCACTCATCGTATGGAGCAGTATTGGTGGCCATCCTTGCCAACGCCACAGTTACTCCCTTCGTCAGCGCCTCAACCAGCCAGTATCAAACTATTACTCACCGGTACAGGGATGGGTGAAACATTAACCGTCGCGGCAAATAAAGACGCCTATACCTTAGTCGACATTGGTACATGGCTAGCGTTTAACAACAAACAACAGTTACGTGTATTGTGGCGCGATAGCCAAACACTACGCAATGCGTATCATCTACTCACTATTAGCCCTAATCACATTACACCAACAGATCAAAAACAAAAAGAGAGTCGCATTTTTTCTCAGTGGATTCATCAATGGACGGCGAAAAACTTACAAAAAAAATCGTCCACTGACACACCGGAAGAACGCGCACAACTAAACGACATACCGTTTTTTATTGATTGATACAGATGAAAAACAAACCGATAGAGACATAATAATGAACACAAATAAAAACACCTCGCTTAATACAAGCCAATTAAGTATTACCGTATTGACCGTGTCGGATACTCGCACTCCAGCAAACGACACATCGGGAGATATACTTGCCCGATGTATTACGGATGCTAATCACCAACTGCATAGTCGGAAAATAGTGAAAGACGATGTCTACCAAATTCGTGCTGCCGTTTCACAATGGATCGCTGACGACGATATACAGGTGATTGTACTCACCGGTGGCACGGGATTTTCTGGGCGCGACAGTACGCCGGAAGCGGTCACGCCTCTGTTTGATAAAACCATTGATGGCTTTGGTGAATTATTTCGTGCGGTGTCTTACGATGAGATTGGCAGCTCGACTATACAATCCCGTTGTATTGGCGGTTTTGCCAATCGCACTTTAATTTTTTGTTTACCCGGATCTAACAATGCGTGTTTAACCGGCTGGAATAAAATCTTAAAAGAACAACTAGATAGTCATCACAAGCCCTGCAACTTTGTGAAGCTGTTAACCGAAAAAACTCATTCATAAACGAATAAACAGCACCCGAGATAATATTTTATGCAGCCAATTAACGATGCTATTGCACAAATTTGCCAACAAGCCATACCGTTGACGACAAATGGGGAAAACGTTGAACGTGTCGATCTTATAAGCGCAGCAGGTCGCATCCTTGCCGAAGATATTCACTCAACTATTCATGTGCCGCCTGCCGACAATAGCGCGATGGATGGCTATGCCATTAATATTGACGACCTATCTCAATCAACCACTTTACCCATTAGCCAAGTCATTAATGCTGGTCATCCACCTTCGCCCTTAGCTGCAGGCACGGCTGCGCGTATTTTTACCGGTGCAGAAATACCTGCGGGAGCGAATGCCGTGGTGATGCAAGAGCAGTGTCAGGTGCAGGGCAATTCAGTCACACCCCCATCTTCTGTTGCGCTTAATAATAATATTCGCCTACAAGGCCAAGACATTCAACAGGGCGACGTTATTGTCAACAAGGGGAAAAGATTACAACCTCAAGACATTGGTTTAATTGCTTCCGTTGGTATTGCTGAGGTGAAGGTATATAGAAAGTTGCGCGTGGCTATACTATCAACGGGTGATGAACTTACCGAACCGGGAAAGCCCTTAAGCGTTGGAAAAATTTATAATACCAACCGCTATTTATTACACGGCTTGCTACAAAAAATGCACATTGATGTGATCGATATGGGTGACATTGCCGACACCTTGACAGCGACAACTGATACGATTCAATACACTGTCGCCCGACAAGCCGCAATGGGGCAAGCGATAGACTGCATCATTTCTACTGGCGGCGTTTCTGTGGGTGATGAAGATCATATTAAACAAGCCGTACTCTCATTAGGGCAGCTTGATTTGTGGCGCATTGCCATCAAGCCCGGAAAGCCTGTCGCGTTTGGACATATCCATGATTCGCAACAACACATTCCATTTATTGGCTTACCGGGAAACCCTGCGTCTGTTTTTGTTACTTTTTTATTGATTTCGCGGGCTTTTTTACTCACGCTATCTCATCAAAAAAATGCAATTCCCAATGGGCAAGTTTACACGGCGAATTTTTCTTGGGAGGCCAATCAAAAACGACAAGAGTACTTACGCGCACAGATAAACCAAGAAGGTCATATCGATATTCATCCTAAACAAAACTCTGGCGTTTTATCATCTACCACATGGGCAAATGGTTTGGTCGTTGTTCCGCCGCAGAATAATATTCAGCAAGGCGATAGCGTAAACTTTATTCCATTTAATGAATTTTTTTCGTCATAAAAAATATCAAAGAGACCTATTCATGAACACCCACAACGAACCGACAAGTACCGAAGAAAAAATACAAGCTGCAGCATTTCGCAAATTATTACAGCACTTAGACGCGCATAAAGAAGTACAAAATATTGAGCTAATGAACCTAGCGGATTTTTGCCGTAACTGTTTAAGTAAATGGTATATGGCTGCCGCTGATGAACTGGGCGAAAAAGTCGATTATGATGAAGCACGTGAAAAAATTTACGGCATGCCCTACAGCGAATGGAAGGACAAACATCAGTTACCCGCTACGCCAGAGCAGCTGGCCATAATGGAACAGAAACAAAAATGATCACCCAGACAGTCAATATTCAGCAACTCTCAATTTATCCAGTGAAATCGTTACGTGGTTTTACCGTGGACTCTGCGACGTTAACACCGCAAGGCTTGGCTCATGATCGTCAGTGGATGATTATTGACAGCAACAATCGCTTTGTTACCCAACGCAAGCACGGGCAAATGGTACTGATTCACACTGAGATTATCGATCAACAACTGATACTACGCCACCGTCAACAACCGAATCATGCCCCCTTAATTATTGATATAGCGCACGTACCCACAACACCTGAATTTGATGCGATTATTTGGAAAGACACTTGCCGAGTGATTGACGAAGGGGATGCAGCGGGGCAATGGATAAGTGAAGCGATAGGTATACCTGAATTACGCTTAGTTCGCATGGCAAATACACCACGTCCACAATCAAAGCCCGATTTATTAGGCGAAAACACCCATACTTATTTTGCCGATGCCGCCCCCTACCTCATTGCCAATACCGCTTCGCTAGATGCGGTGAACCAACAATTACGGGATAACGGCTTTGATGCCGTGCCGATGGAGAACTTCAGGCCGAATATTGTGATTGACGGTATCGAGGCATTTATTGAACATACACTTGATGGACTCACTCATACGGATTACGCATTGGAGCATTGCTACCCTTGCCAACGCTGTGTGATGCCAACTGTGGATATCGCCACAGGGCAACGTCACCCCAAACAACAACCGTTCTCCTTAATTAGTGATATTAATGCCATGCCCGATAATCCAAAAGCACCGGCATTTGGAGAAAATGCAATTTTATTAACCGGGGAAAATAACATTATCCGCGTGGGCGATAAGCTCAACGTCAGCCTTAAATAAAGATCTAGTCAATTAACGGATAAATCCAGAAAAGCCTTATGGTAATTCCACCTTTACCCAGACACTTTGTTGCTTATCGGCGGAGGTATTGGTGGACACTACTCGACGATTTGCACCCAACGCAGGACGGTGTGACAGCGTATTTTTCTCGCTGATCAATGCCCATTCATTTAATGTGATCGTGGTTAAGGTTTCTACACTGGTGGATAGCTTATGAGTAGAAATATCAGAAGTATGACTAGCTGATCCACTAAGCGATGCTGACGACACCGCAGGGCTCACGGCCTTTACTGCCACACGGGCACGGTATTTACCTTTCTTATCTTTACCCGCTAATGTCACGCGTAAATGTATACCTGTTGGCACTTCTATCACTTCACTTTCTTGGCTACGACCAACGGCACCTATTGCTTTTTCGTCACTGCCGTTAAGCAGTAAAGTACCTAAATCAACCGCTTCTTCTTCAGCTATTTCATCGGTCAGAATCGCTAAATCGTCCTCGTTTATCACTATTTGCGTTGCGGGATTAGTCGTTGCCGGCACGGCCACTGTGGGTGCATTTTCATTATTCGCATACAAGGTATCACGTACCGTGAGTTTGACCACATTACGTTCGGTAATCACGACTGTCTGCCCTTCTTCTGTCGCCACCGTTTGTAGTTGGTTAATTTGCGTGTCGGTTGTGTGGGTTTTTACGCCTTTTTTGTTGGGATACTTGCCCCTAAACACAGAGACTAATAAAGTTTTTTGTGGTTTATCGATACTGCGAATGGCGCTGACAACACTTTTGATCATATTCGGCGGTGTATTAACCAACACACTATTATTATCGACAGAGATCGCACTGCCTTCCGGTAACAAAGGGGCAATAATTTGCCTTACTTCTTCTGCATCGCGGTGTTTAAGCACCACTTTTCTAAACGACTGAGCATCGCTATAGCCGCTGTAGCCAGAAAGCCCTAATAACAACGCCCCTATAATTAGAGGAGCCAATAGGGTCTTAGCCCATAAGCCTACGTCTACTAGCGCAAATTTACCCATGAATTGCATATTGGCGTTACACCTTCTTCGTTTTTGACACATCGTTACATTAGTCAAAGTTACATTAGTCAAA
>AEVK01000236.1 GCA_000209515.2 gamma proteobacterium IMCC1989 | reverse complement strand
CGGCGGTTCAAGTCCGCCCGTAGCTACCATCAAATCAAATACTTATCGGTTTACTGCTCGTCTTAACAACCTTAATGCGGGCTTCTTGTAAGCATAAGCGCGGGACTTCTCGGAAACGACTTTTTCAGCCGCATCAATCAGCTCTTGTAACTCCGCACCACTGTAGTGTGTAGTGACATCTCCATTACGATGACCCAACAAAACTTGACGTGTTTCATAAGGCACACCCACCGCCCGAAGACGACGACCAAAGGTGTGTTTAAGATTATGCGGCCCGCGCAAAACATCCTCGGACTGAGGCAACCCTGCCCTATTCCATGCTCTGATCCACGCCCTACCTGTTTATAAGAAAAGGCGCATACCATCCCACATTCGATCATCCTGATAAGTGAACACATATTTTTCATGCCCACCCCGTACCGACTCGATAACCGAACGTGCGATTTTATTTAACACAATCACATGCTCATCTTTATTTTTGACGACCTCACTCGGTACGATAAAGACACTCGTATCCAATTCGGGAACCTTTACTTCCCAGCCCCACTCCAGCGCACAGACTTCCTCTTCACGCGCTCCCCAAATAGCATTTAACGAAAGACACTTTAAACAAAGACATCTTGCTCAAGTGATCAAGTAATAACTGGAAGAAACTAGACTGCTCTTCCCAGCTAAGAGGATAAGGCATTTTCTTATCGCCCCAATCGGGCATCTCGATTAATGGTGACGTATCCAACCAAGGCACACTACGCCCATTACTCAGATTATGTCGCCACTTACGAGCAGCTAGATTTAAGATCCGTCTTACGGTGGATAAATCACGCCTAACGGTGCCACTGCGCCTACCGGCTTTTCGCCGTGCAATGATAAAGTCATACAAAGAATCTGCATGCACCTGATCAATGGGCAAACCGCCAATATACGGGTCAAGTTGCCGAAGTGCCTGGGCGCAACGCTCAATACTGCGAATCGTTGCCTCCTCCAGATACTTCGTCGCCGCTTGGCGAAAGATCATTCTTGGCCTAACACCAAACTTTACCTGTTCCCAAATTTCATTTAAGCGGTAGATTAAGTAGGCTTCCGCTTCGGTGAGGTCGCTTGTTCCAGTGCTTTCACAAAGTCGGCCATGTCCTTTGATACATTTGTCGATGTGCCAGACACCGCCACGCTGCGTAAGCCCCGGGGTTCGTTTGCGCCCCATAGCCCTACGATCTCAAAGAAAGTCCTAAAAAAGTTTGCTCAACGGAACGCTCGTTGCGAGATTTATATTTATCTAACCATGCGTCTAATTCAAGTCGATCAAAGCCAATACCCTGCTTGCCTATAGGGATAGTGGTAACGTAAGACTTTACATCGTAGTTAAACACGTCACGACTCATACCTAGATAGGCTGTGACCTATCCCCCCAAAATAAGACCATGACATTATTGAGGTTTCCACTTAATCTACCGTTTAGGAGATCTCATTATGAAAAAGCGTTACACCGAAGAACAAATTATTAAGGCCATTAAACAGAATGAAGCTGGCGCTAAAGTCGATGATATTTGCCGTGATCTAGGTATATCCTCAGCCACCTTC
>AEVK01000237.1 GCA_000209515.2 gamma proteobacterium IMCC1989 | reverse complement strand
CATCACCGACCACCCCTAATGTAAAATCCCGCATATAGATATTCTTGCTTCCTGTATAGACATCGTCTGCCTCGAAAACAAAAATGTCAGAGCCGCCACCGCCTCTCAAACTAGAAGCCGCACTCGTGCCATTCTCATAAATATACTCGTTTTCGGATGTCCCATTAATCGTATCCTTACCCGTACTTCCTCTGAGTATATTGCCATCAACCGTATCAAACACAATATTTCCATTATTAATCAGGGAATTAATATCCGTGCCGGTTACACCATTTAATTGAACATTAAAATCTGTTCCACTAGCGTCACCGTTGACATCAATGGACAACAACGTATTCCCTCCTGACTCCAACAGGGTAATGTAATTACCAATGGTAGCGGTAGTTTCACCGATCAACAA
>AEVK01000238.1 GCA_000209515.2 gamma proteobacterium IMCC1989 | reverse complement strand
GCGAGCAAAAAGGTAGATGTTAATAGTCCTTATGATAACAGTCAGAAAGTGGGGGTTGTTGTTCATGCAACGCCAGCGATGGCCGCTGATGCCTTGGCAACCGCTAGAGAAAGTTTTGATTCTTGGTCGTTAACAGATGTGAGTGTTCGTGCAGCAGCATTAGATAAAACGGCTGCTTTGTTAGAAGATAATCGCGACGAATTAATGGCTTTATGTGTAAGAGAAGCCGGTAAAACATTAGATGATTCTATTGATGAAATTCGTGAAGCGGTTGATTTCTGTCGTTACTATGCACAGCAAGCTCGCGATATGTTTAATAAGCCAAGAGTATTGCCTGGCCCAACAGGTGAGCTTAACGAATTGTATTACGAAGGCCGTGGCGTTTTTGTTTGTATTAGTCCTTGGAACTTTCCATTAGCCATTTTTATGGGGCAAGTGGTTGCAGCGATCGTAGCAGGTAACACTGTTATCGCTAAGCCGGCAGAGCAAACGAGTTTAATCGCTTACAGAGCCGCCGAAATGATGCACGAAGCGGGCATCCCTAAAGGCGTGCTTCAGTTCTTACCGGGTTCAGGTGCAGAGCTAGGTGGTGTGTTGATGAAGAGCAATGATGTAGCGGGTGTTGCCTTTACTGGCTCGACGCCAACCGGTCGTTTGATTAATAATAATCTGGCCAATCGTGAATCTGCTATTGCCACATTGGTTGCAGAAACCGGTGGCCTGAACGCTATGTTGGTGGACTCGACAGCATTACCTGAACAGGTAGCAACCGATGTTATTCGCTCAGCCTTTAGCTCGGCTGGTCAGCGTTGTTCGGCGCTACGTGTTTTATATGTTCAAGAAGATATTGCAGACCGTGTGATTGAATTAGTTAAAGGCTCTATGGATGAATTGAAGCTGGGCTTTCCTGGTGATTATTCAACCGATATGGGGCCTGTTATTGATAAAACAGCGCAAGATAACTTGCTGACTTATATCGATGAAATGAAAAAAGTCGCTAAACAAAGCTATCAGGGCAATAAAGCAGATGGGTTTGATAATGGCACATTCGTATCACCTACTTTGTTTGAAATTGATTCGATCAAGCAACTGAAAGACGAAAAATTTGGTCCTATTCTTCACATCGCACGCTTTGCAGCGGGAGATATGGATAAAGTTATTGCCGATATTAATGGTATGCAATTTGGTTTAACGCTAGGCATTCATTCTCGCAATATTACGACTTATCAGTACATTGCAAAACGTGTTCGTGTGGGTAATGTGTATATTAATCGTAATCAGGTGGGTGCTATGGTGGGTGTTAACCCATTTGGTGGTAGAGGTTTGTCTGGTACGGGTCCTAAAGCAGGTGGACCTAACTATTTGACGCGTTTTATCACGGAAAAGACTATCTCTCTAAACACTGCGGCAATCGGCGGAAACGCAAGCTTGTTATCTCCGGAAACTCAGGGATAATTGGCGGTAATCGTAGTTTTAGAAAAGTATTCGTAGATTATTGCAAGTGCAGGACGGCGGCTTTGATAGACTAGGCCTGTCGCCGTTTTGAACATCTACGTATGAATATGGCCGATTAAACCGGTAATGACTCTTTATTTTCGAGCCATTACTGTTTAAATTAAACTGTAGTTATAAGCAGTATCAAGATAAAAATAATACTAATAACTTTATAAACTAAAAAGGTGAAAAACATGAAAAGTAATTTTTTCAAAAAAGCGCTATTAGCAGCAAGCTTCGGTTTGTTAGCATCAGGTAATGTTGCAGCAGACAAACTAGACGACGTTTTATCGAAAGGTAAAGTACGTTGTGGTGTTGTTCTTGATTTCCCACCAATGGGTTTTCGTGACAGCAACAACAATCCAGTCGGTATGGATGTTGATATGTGTGCTGATCTTGCGAAAGCAATGAACATCGAATATGAAATTGTTGGTCTAACATGGGCTGAGCGTATTCCAAGTTTGATTTCAGGTAAAGTTGACGTAGCAATTGCTTCTTCTTCTGACACCCTTGAGCGTGCTCAAACGGTTGGTTTTACTATCCCTTACATGGTTTTTCAATTCCAAGCATTGTTGTCTGATAAATCAGAAGCAGCTTCTTGGGAAGATCTTAAAGACTTAAACGTAGGTTCTGCTGTTGGTACAACTTATGAAAGTGAGTTTTTGAAGTATAAGAAAGAAAACTGGGAAGGCGCTAAAGGTAAGTACTCATCTTTCCAAAGCGAAAACGAATCTTTCCTAGCGGTATCTCAGGGTCAAGTTAACGCGGTTATCGTTACTGATACTGCAGCGGCTAACGTGATTTCTTCTGGTAAATTTAAAGGTGTTAAATTAGGTCCTGTTGCTCCTTTCGGTGCTGACATCGTAGGTATGATGACGCTACGTAAAGAGTTTGGTTGGATTAATTACCTAAACCTATACATCAACAGACAAGTTCGTTCTGGTCGTTTCCAAGAGCTATATGGCAAATGGATTGGTGGTACAGCTCCAGACATGACAGTACCAGGTACTTACTACTAGGTCGTAAGACACGTAGTATATTTGTTCGTAGCGCACACCGGGTGTGCGCTACTTATCATTTCAACATGTATTACAGGGTTGCTTCTTGCCCTAGAGAACACTTAGTTCTCATATGAATGGCTTTTTCTTTGTCCTGCACTATACTTAACTTTGTCATTATGAACTTCATAACAATAAATACAGCATATTTGTACTGTTAGTTATTTCTATCGTTAGTCGTATTTAAAGTTAATCATACGTAATATTTACAATAATCCCCGTGATATTGTTAGGAGGTACCAATGGACTATCAGTTTTTATGGCGTCCAGTTTTCCAATCATTGCCCGATATGTTAGATGCCGCATGGATCACTCTCGAAGTGTCTATCCTGTCTATGCTAGCCGGTACATTTCTCGGCTTGTTTCTTTATTTTTTTCGTACTTCTGCCCTTTGGCCTGTTAGGTTTTTTGCAGGAGTATGGATTGAGCTTGCTCGTAATACCCCCGCTCTTTTTCAGCTGTTTTTCTTTAAGTTTGGATTAGGCGCTTTCGGTATTTTTATCGAATCTTATTTTGTTGTGTTCATAGCGCTAGCATTTAATACAGCAGGTTATATGGCTGAAAACTTCAAGGGTGGTTTTAATGCAGTCCCGCCAACTCAGCTGCGTGCAGCACGCTCTCTTGGTATGACTTTTTTCCAAACACAGCTATATATTATTGTTCCTCAAGTGATGCGTATTATTTACCATCCTATGACTAACCAATTTATT
>AEVK01000239.1 GCA_000209515.2 gamma proteobacterium IMCC1989 | reverse complement strand
GATGGGTCATATAGAATTGGCGCGCTGGGCGGATGTAATGATCGTTGCCCCTGCCAGTGCCGATGTAATCGCACGTATTGCACAAGGTAATGGCAATGATTTACTGACTACCGCGTGCTTAGCGCGTCGCTGTGAGTTAATTATTGCCCCGGCAATGAATGAAGCCATGTGGCATCACCAGGCAACACAAGATAATCTCGCCCTACTTCATACTCGTGGAGTCCATCAAATCGGTCCAGCTTCTGGAGGTCAGGCCTGTGGCGATGTCGGTATGGGGCGAATGTCCGAACCCGCCATATTAGCTCAAGAAATAGCGAATCACTTTCAAACAGGCATATTAGCGGGTAAGTCGGTGGTGATTACCGCAGGTCCTACACGTGAAGCAATAGACCCCGTTCGTTATATCAGCAATCATAGCTCTGGCAAAATGGGCTATGCTCTAGCGCAAGCGGCGGTTGATGCAGGTGCAAAAGTCACGTTGATTAGTGGCCCGACGGCGCTAGCGTGTCCCGATCATGTGACGCGGGTAGATGTGGTGTCTGCGGAAGATATGTATCAAGCGAGTATGAACGCGCTTAAACATGGCGATATATTTATCGCTTCTGCAGCAGTCGCTGATTTCCGCCCGGCAACCATTGCCGAACAGAAAATGAAAAAAACCTCATCCGATACTATGACGATTAACATGGTCAAAAACCCCGATATTGTTGCTAGTGTAGCGAGCGCAACTGAGAGCCCATTTGTTGTTGGTTTTGCTGCGGAAACCCATGATGTGATTGCTTATGCTAAAGATAAGCTGCAACGGAAAAAGTTAGATATGATTATTGCGAATGATGTATCGGATAGCAGTATCGGTTTTAATAGTGACCATAACGCAGTGACAGTGCTAACAAAAGGTGGTCTCGTTGAATTACCTGAAGCGAGTAAGCATCAATTAGCAGCCACTATTGTTGAGCGTATCGCTCATGAACTTTCTGTCAACACTCAGCCTGTGCGGTAATAATGATGAAAACTGCCACCTCTCGCTTTTTGCCCTATCAGCTTTTTGCCATTTTAGTCGTCGCGGTAGCAGTAAGCGGAGTTGCGGCTTATTATGCTTCATGGTGGTGGGTGGCTGAACCTCAGAATCAACAGCGATTTGAAAAACTCGTAGAACAAAATGCTGACATTTATAATCAAAAAACAGAAAAATATTTAATTACACTAGAAAAGACAGTCGCAGCGTTAGCAAATCAAGTATCAAGTGATATATTTTCAAGTGATATATTTTCATCGGAAAAACCACTTTCTCTCTCCTCCCATACACCGAAAGAATGGCTGGATGAACATCGTTTACAATGGCAAGAAAAATTACCCGAAGCGATAAGCTTCACACTCTTTTCTATTGCTCAAATTGAAGAAATCTCCTTATCTCTGTCCTCTAATAGTCCACAAAAAACAAATACATTAAAAAAATATAATGTTAATTTTTTATTTTTAGATATGGTTAATCGTCTAAAAGATCAGCAGCCGCTGTATGTCGAAGCAGCAAAAGTGCCTGGTACGCATAAATGGCAGCTACATCATATGGTAGCAATTAATGATGTAGAAAATAATATGCAAGGCGTGTTGTATAGCGTCTTAAATTTACAGGGTATTCTTAAGTCGTGGGGAAATATCAATGCCTTACTAGGGAAAGTTTCGATATCTCAAAAAGTTAAACAAGGTAGGTCATTACACTTTTTTAGCGTCGGTGTAGCAAACGAAACCATGCGTTCAATAGAAAGAAATGTCGCTAATAGTTACTGGGTAATTAATTATCAACCGTCATTAGAATTGCAGCAACAAAATAAAACCACACCTATTATGGTCTGGTTAATTACATTTGGTTTGCCGTTATTCATATTATTTTTGGGGGTGTGGCTAATTCTGCGATCATCCCCACAGTCAGCTAAGAAATTAGCGTCAGTCCGATCGAGTGAAAAGACTAAAAATACACTTGAGAACATAGAAAAAAGTAATGTGGTGGTAGAGGATACAAGTACTACAGAAGAAAAAACTGCTGAAATACCTTTGGTCACAAATGAAGTCAATTTATTAAATAGTAATAATAGCAGTGAAGAAGAGGATGTATTCTTCCCTGAAAATATTTTTCGTGCTTATGATATTCGTGGACTTGCTCATGAAGAATTGTCTCACGATATTATGTACGCGATCGGACAAGCCTTTGCCACAGAAGTCTTATTAGCCGGTGACACATCAGCAATTGTTGCTTGGGATGCACGCACCCATTCACCAGAGTTTTCGGTTTGCTTATTAAAAGGGATACAGTCGACAGGCTGCAATACAATAGAAATTGGTATAGGGCCCACACCATTAATGAATTTCGCTGCTTGCGAACACAATGAAACCAATAGCGGCATTATCATTACCGCAAGCCATAACCCAAAAGATTACAATGGCTGTAAAATGGTCGTCAACGGTAGAACCCTTGTCGATGACGATATTCAACGTATTAAAACACGTATTCAACAGGCTGATGTTACTAGCGCAGAAAACCATGGCGTGAGTGCGAAAGAAGATGTCTCACAAATGTATATTGATAGAATCATTGGCGACGTAGCGGTGATTGATGGTTGGCAAGTAGTCGTTGACGCAGGCAATGGCGCATCAAGTGAGTTGGCTCCACGATTATTCAACGCTCTGCAATGTAAAACTCATTCATTATTTTGCCAGTTTGATGGTGAGTTTCCCAACCATGAACCAGATCCTTCAGTGGCTGAAAATTTAATTTCTCTAGTTGATACAGTTAAAACAAACAAGGCAGATATTGGCTTTGCTTTGGACGGAGATGGAGACCGGCTCATTGCTATAACAGCGTCCGGTAAAATTGTATGGCCAGATCAACTGATGATGTTGTTTTCACAAGATATTGTTGCTCGTAATCCAGGTTGCGATGTGGTCTTCGATATCAAATCAAGCCAGCTGCTTTCACAGATTATTAGTGAAAATGGTGGGCGGCCTATCATGTGGAAAACTGGTCACTCCCATATAAAAGCTAAAATGCATGAAACACAAGCATTGTTAGGTGGAGAGTTTTCAGGCCATATCTTTTTCAAAGAGCGTTGGTATGGCTTTGATGACGGTTTATATGCTGCTGCACGCTTGCTTGAAATATTGACATTGACAGGTCAAACCCTTGATGAGTTAGTCGATGCTTTACCGAGCAGAGTGTCGACACCAGAAATAAAACTTGCTACAACAGAAGAACAAAAATTTATTTTTATCAATCAGCTTATAGAGAAAGCAGAATTTCCTAACGGCCAACGTACAACAATTGACGGCTTGCGAATAGATTTTTCTGACGGTTGGGGATTAGTTCGAGCATCAAATACTGCGCCGGTATTAACCTTGCGCTTTGAAGCCACTAACGAAGAGGCACTAGAACGAATTAAACAGCAGTTCAAAGATGAATTAGTAAAAATAGATGCAACGTTAACACTTAATTTTTAAAAAAATATTAATGATTTACGATGCAATGCTAACAATAAATAAAAACACAATACCCTATTGAATAAGGAAACCATTGAATGACCTTGAGTCTTGATAACGCAAAAAACGTAGCAAAAGTATTGACCGAAGCGTTACCCTATATACAACGATTTACTAAAAAAACCATCGTCGTGAAGTTCGGCGGCAATGCGATGGTCGACGAAGCATTGCAGCATAGCTTTGCTCGGGATATTGTATTGATGAAGCTGGTTGGTATGAATCCAGTTGTTGTGCATGGCGGCGGGCCGCAAATTGGTACATTGCTAGAAAAACTGAATATACAATCCTCATTTGTTGATGGCATGCGTGTTACTGACAGTGCAACCATGGATGTTGTTGAAATGGTATTGGGCGGCTCGGTGAATAAAAATATTGTTAGCTTAATTAATCGCAATGGTGGGCAGGCGATCGGTATTTCCGGAAAAGATGGCAATCTGATTAAAGCAAAAAAGTTATCTATTAAAAAAGCGGCTAAAGAAGGCATGTCGGCACCAGAAATTATTGATATCGGTCAGGTTGGTGAGGTGGCAGATGTTAATGTAGATGTTATTAATACCCTTACAGAAGGAAATTTTATCCCTGTAATTGCGCCAATAGGTGTGGGTGATGATGGTGCGTCGTACAATATTAATGCAGATCTAGTGGCAGGAAAAATAGCCGAAGTATTAAAAGCAGAAAAGTTAATGCTGTTAACGAATGTTGCTGGATTACAAGATAAGTCTGGTGAGGTACTAACCGGACTGAGTACTCAGCAAGTTGATGAGCTTATTGATGATGGCACAATATACGGGGGCATGTTACCTAAAATCCAGTGCGCTTTGGATGCGGTAAAAGCTGGCGTTGCCAGTGCCCATATTGTTGATGGACGTGTTGCACATGCAGTATTGTTAGAAGTGTTTACTGATGTTGGTGTGGGCACATTAATTACCAATGCAACGTAAAACTATGTTGAAGACATTGTCGTATATGGTTAGGATAACAACCTATTCTACCTGCTGTATTCTATAAGCTATAGGCAATAATAATTAAAGCTAAGTAAATTCCTATTGGATTTTTTATGAGTAAACCTGAGCAAAAAATTTCTCGCCGTCAACAAATTCTGGAATCCTTAGCGAAGATGCTGGAAGAATCGCCGGGCGCACGTATTACAACAGCAGCATTAGCAAAAAAAGTGGGGGTGTCAGAGGCCGCGTTATATCGACATTTTCCCAGTAAAACAAAAATGTTTGAGGGCTTGATTGAATTTATTGAAGAGACTATTTTTACGAACGTAGCGAATATCCACAAAAGTGATGCGGATGCTACTGTTCAGTGTGAAAAAATTCTTTTGTTGTTATTAGTTTTTTGCGAGCGCAATCCGGGTATTACTCGCATCTTAACGGGAGATGCTATCGCGGGTGAAACGGATCGTTTACGTCAGAGAGTCATACAATTCTTTGAGCGATTAGAAACTCAGCTTAAACAAATATTACGTGAAGCTGAAATGCGAGAAGGCTTGCGCACACGTTTGCCAGCCAATATCGCAGCGAATAGTCTGTTAGCAATGGCTGAGGGGCGTATCGCGCAATTTGTAAGAAGTGAATTTAAACGTCCACCTACCACACATTGGTCAGAGCAGTTGTCGGTGACAATGAGCGATTTTTTCTATGAAAAAGCCAATGTAAGTTAGCCCCGGGCATACCGTTTATTTAGATAATATAATTTTGAAACGAGCGATGTCGGCATCAAACTTATCAACAATCTTTTTTCGATTCGCCTGTCTCTTTTCTATTTCGTCTTCAATAAAATCTCGATCTTTTTGCAGGCGTGCCATTGATGATAGTGTGTCTTGTGGTACGGCTACCCCTTGTCTTTCGTTACTGGCTGCTTCAGCTTGATAATATTTTACGGTTTCTGAAATATTTTGTAAGGTAAGCTGTAAGGAGGTAATGCTGTTATCCACACCCTTGAGGCGGCGCTTCCTCGTGGATTCAATATCTTCTAAGTTGTGGTAGCGTGAACGTAACTCTTTATCCCACGCGTCTAACCTAGCCTGCTCTTCACGTTGTTCTCTTTGGCGCATTTTTTCTTCAGGACTGAGTTCTCTGGGTACTGTTTTAATGATATTGCCACGGCTATCAATGACCTCGTAACCTTTAGTTGCGTAATAAGGAGAGATAGCGTCAGAGATCACCCGCCCTCCTTGATCATTTTTATAACGGTAGAGTGTATCGCTAGCATGAGCTGGCCATTGCACGAACAAACTGCAGTAAACAATGCTTAATATTGGAATAGCGGATATTTTGATCATAAGCTTACCCTAGACGGAGTTTTGCAGCCTGTCTATAGAGCGCAGGCATTTGATTTATCTTTTGCAGCTATCGTTATTTCTTGTTGGTTGTTAAACACCATATGTATCGCGGTAATTTTGCATAGCTGCAACACGGCTTTCATCACCCTGCTGCTTTATATAATCAATAATATCGTCTAAGGAGACAATGCTAATAACGGGTATATCGAAGGTTTGTTCGACCTCTTGAATAGCCGATAATGAACCTTTTCCGCGCTCTTGTCGATTTACGCCAATTAATACCGCCGCCGGCTTAGCGTCTGCGGCATGGATGATGTCAATCACTTCACGTACAGCAGTACCAGCAGTAATCACATCATCAATAATGGCGATTTTGCCCTCTAATGGTGCGCCTACAAGAGTGCCTCCTTCTCCATGTGCTTTGGCTTCTTTTCGGTTATAGCAAAAAGGGTAGTCTTGCTGATATTTTGTTGCTAATGTACCTGCAGTAATTGCAGCTAGCGGAATACCCTTGTAAGCTGGGCCAAATATCATGTCGATATCAATGCCGGATGTGACTAAAGCCGCAGCGTAAGCATCGCCCAATGCCGCAAGCGCAGCGCCGGTTTGAAATTTTCCTGCATTAAAAAAATACGGACTAATGCGCCCTGACTTTAAAGTGAACTCGCCAAAACATAAGGCTTCATGCTGGATGGCAAGTTCAATAAATTGTTGTTGGTACGGTTGCATTGTAAAATCCTAATTTTCGACTAAATTGAAAGTAATAATACGAGTAATAAAAAAACAAATAAAAACAATAAGGCTATTGTTCGAGAGAACGACAGGCAAAACGTCACTTTTTAGCACATTTTTATTGGGTGGCAGTCGTTTTACCCTTTGCAATCTCAGCATTTTCGGTATTATACGCGCCTTATAACAAGGGTACACTATGCGAATAATTAGTCTCAGCGTCGATGGTCTCCATCAGGCAGCACAGAGAGGCCTTTACGATTGGTTAGCAGAACAAGATGCAGACATTATTTGTTTGCAAGATTTACGCTGTCTCGAGTATGAAACCGACGATGATGTGTTTCATCCGAAGGGTTATAACGCCTACTTCTTTGATTCCGGTGTTAAGCAATACAACGGCGTCGCCATATATTCACGAGTTATTCCAAAAGCTCTGATTTATGGCTTAGGTTTTTCTAGTGGTGTTGATATGGAAGGGCGTTATTTGCAGATAGATTTTGACCATATCAGTATCGGTTCACTACTCGCTCCCTCCGCTTTTACCGATATCGAGTCTCATGAGGTGAAAGCGCAGTTTTTTGATGATTTGCAAGCACATTTAACGAAGATATCCCGTAAACGACGTGACTTTATATTCTGTGGCAACTGGGCAGTTGCTCCTAAAAATGAAGACGTATCCAACCCTGATCAGCAAAAAAACCAGTCAGGCTTTTTGCCAGAAGAAAAGCAGTGGATGTCCCAGCTCGCGCCTATTGGTTATGTGGATGCTTTTCGCCAAGGTAATACCGATAAAGATGAATATAGCTGGTGGCCGAGTGGTGAGCAGGGTAAAGGTGATGCTTGGCGAACAGATTTACAGATCGTATCGGCATCGTTAAAGAATCAGGTTGAATATGCCGTAATCTATAAAAAACAGCAGTTTTCTAGCCACTTGGCCGTGATTGTTGATTATGATTTCGAATTAGAGCCAGAGTTTTAGCCCCCTCTTTTTTACTGAGTTGTGATAATTTAGTAAAAATATCATCCGCCAGTTCATTGGCTATGGG
>AEVK01000240.1 GCA_000209515.2 gamma proteobacterium IMCC1989 | reverse complement strand
AGGGGATACGTCGCCGACCTTGCCAGACCCGGTGTACAACAGCCCTGATAAGGGTTGTGGTGGGTTGGCAATGATTATAGTGATAGTGGTAGTCGCTATCGTTGCCCCTCAATTTATTGGCTATTTACAAAGTCTACCTGCATTTGCGGGTCCTGTTGGTCAGGCCATAGCATTTGGGTTAGGGACTGCTGGAGCTAATTTAGTTGGCCAAATAGTTGGCACGGCACTGGGTATTCAAGATGGAATCGATTGGGGAGGTGTTGCGATTGCCGGCCTTACGGCAGGGTTAACCCATGGTCTTGTGTCAGGTAAAGAAGCGTTATTTGACTTTGGGAAAGGGTTTGGTGGTGATTTCTTAAGAGGCATCACAACTAATACCGTTGGTCAGTCAGTGAATATGGCTTTTGGACGACAAGAGAAGTTTGACTGGGCTGGCGTGGCCGTTTCTGGTTTATCGAGTGTCGCAAATAGTTATCTTGATGGCAAAATAGGCGCCTCAGGAGCTACCACCTTTGGAGGCCGATTAGGACAAGGTGTAGCGAATGGATTGCGTCGAGGCTTGGTTAACAATGCGGTT
>AEVK01000241.1 GCA_000209515.2 gamma proteobacterium IMCC1989 | reverse complement strand
TAGAGTAACTATTATAGAGTAACTATTATAAAGTAACTATCAAAGTAGAAGCTAGGCATTGTACAGAAGAAGATCGCACCTAAAAGACATTGGCTTTTTTCTTTCTTTGGCCAATAACTGCCAGTGCTGCTACACGATAGGCTTCCGCTAATGTGGGAAAGTTGAAAATACTTTCAACAAATATATCTACATCTGCATTTGCTAATAAAGCCATTTGTCCGATATGTACCAATTCAGTCGCGCCTTCGCCAACGATCATAATGCCTAATAATCTTCGCCCTTCGGAATCACAGATAATTTTTAACATGCCGTCTTGAATGCCTGATATTTGTCCTCGAGCAATTTCCTCGAAAAGTGCTTTACCTACTGTCACATCACCGTATTGCTTTCTGGCTGCATCCTCACTAAGGCCTACAGCGGATAGCTCTGGGATACCATAAATTCCGGTAGGGATCATTTTACTCATGTTCCCAATAGGCACTTGGTATGCGTTACAAGAAACTCTTCTCCCTTGCTCCATTGCGGTAGATGCGAGAGCAGGAGGGCCAATGACATCACCTGCTGCATAAATATTATCGATATCTGTTTGTAGGTTTTCATTGACCGAAATAAGGCCACTTTCATTCAGTGATAAGCCTATATTTTCTAATCGTAAGCTACGGGTATTGCCAATTCTGCCTGCAGCACATAATAATTTTTCACTATAAATAATATTACCATCTTCACATTCGGTAACAATTTGAGTGCCATCCCAAAATACTTTACTGACTTGTGTATTACCGACCCATCGACCTCCCATTGTTTCGTAAGCATGGACAAAATGATGGGTTAGATCAGTGTCTAAAAAGCCTAATGGCTGAGGGTATTTATCTACCATGGTGACTTTTACATCTAAGGCTTGAAAGATAGAGGCATATTCACTGGCAATAACGCCTCCTCCCAAGACGGTTAAGCTTTTAGGTAGATATAGCATGGAGAGTATCGAGTCACTATCATAAATATGTTCGTGATCTACAGGAATGTTTTTAGGCGCTCTTGGGTACGATCCGGTTGCAATAATAAATTGCGTAGCTTCTAAAGTGATCGGCTCGCCTAATGGCCGTATTAATTTAATATGATGTTTATCTATAAATTCAGCGCAGCCGTGTAAGCGTGTAATATGATTGCGGCTAATTTGCTTTTCCATGTAACCATCGTGGGCTTTCAGTACTTCATCCAGCCTGTTGATCAATACTGACATTTCTAAGTTTTCACTCAGAGAAAAGTTGGATAATTTTGCGTTAGCTCGCATATGTGTTACACGTAGGGCATTTTCTCTTAGTGTTTTTGAAGGGATAGTGCCTCGGTGTACACAAGCGCCTCCTAGATAACGGTCGCGCTCTACGAGTGCCACACGCTTACCTAGCTTGGCTGCTTGTACGGCAGATTTTTGTCCTGCGGGGCCACTTCCAATAACAATAAGATCGAACTTTTCTTCTGAGCCATGCTCATCTGCTGTCTTCATAGTGATAGTGCCTTCACGTCTTCTGCGATAGTATCTGCATGTGTTAGCAGGTCGTCGATATCTTCTGGGTATAAATTCAGCAGTTGTAAGGCAGGAGAGGTTCTCAATACATCCACTGGCAATGCAACATCGTCGTGCATATGGGTAGCAAGTTGATGACTAAATTGTACTGTAGCGGCGGTTTCTGGATGATTCGGTGTGTCTTCAAAATGCGTGTAATAAGTGATTGCTTCTGTAATGACCTCAGGCAAGCCCCATTCATTGGCGACAACAGCACTAACATCGCTCTGGTATTCTGAGAAAAGAACACCTAAATCGTAATCTCCCATGATGCTATCTTGGCTTGCTCTAAAATCAGATATGGTTTGTAAAATAACAATTTTACCAATGCTATGTAGTAGTCCGCATAAGAAAGCTGCTTCAACGCTCACACGTTGTTTTCGCGCGACTTCTTTTGACCAAAGTGCGGTGCGTAATGAATGCTCCCAGATAGATGCGATATGGCTCTCGTAACCTGGGGCTTTAAAGAGTTTGTTGTTCAATGATGTGGCAATAGTAATATTACTGATTTCGACAATACCTAAGCGTGTGATAGCTTGTTGTAACGAGACTAAATTAGCGTTAGGGGTATAGGCTGCTGAATTAGCAATACACATGACATGACCAGACAGAGTAGGATCAGATTGCAGTATATTGGCTAGTTGAGCCGCATCAGATTCTGGATCTTGGATAATAGATAGTACTTTGTGAATAACATCAGGCAGTAACGGTACATCTATTTTTTTTGTTTGTATCGCCGAAACCAGCTGGTCAGCGATAGATTGAGCGTAAGCAGAATTGTAATTCATGGGTAAACCTTATACAGATTGGTTATTCGCTATAGAGTTATATGCCGTCATCCAGTAGATGCAATTTAACGTTTTATATAGCGTTATCTCCTATAAAGTGTAGTTCAAAAAAACAATGTAAACGTTAGCATCGCTTATTATTTTTATCTTTAGCCAAAGCAACTGATCAATGTGAGCCCAATAAACCCAATAAAGGAGGAGGGGAGAGAATGGTGTTAGCGTGATAGGAGTTAAAAAGCTCTGCCTAATAATTTGTATGGCTGCTGCATTCAAAGCCAGTTTAATAAAGTAGCGATATTGCTCATATATTATTCATCATTTGCTTACATTATTTAGGGCTATAGTATGTCGTTTAAATCAACGATACTGCTATAATGTTAGTTTTATATTTTAGTATTTTATTTTCGTATCGTAATTTGTATTGCGTCACAAAACGTAAAATCTGTTTTACATAATCTCGTCATGTAAACCATACTAAGATTAATCCATAGTGAATGGTAGCCACATCTATCCCGCTGATTTTAGGTTAACAACATAATGAATATTCGAGATATCTCCACCATCCCAGCTGACGTGTTAGAAACACTGTTAAGTGCCATTCCATTCTACAAAACAGTGAAAAAGCAAGATCCTCAACAGTTTTCTGTCTTAATGAGTTTCTCGCGTATTATTCATTATGCTTCGGGAGAGAAAGTAATATCGAGAGGGGACTTGGATACGTGGAGTTACTTTATTGTTAAAGGACAACTAGTCGTATCGGTTCCTAATAGTGAAGGGCAGGAGCATCAAGTTAACTATATTACCCCTGGCGAAGTGTTAGGTGATTTATCCGTCTACTTACAAAGCCCACGTACTGCTGATGTTTATGTTGATGATAATTGCAGAGAAGCTGTGTTATTTGGGACTGATTTTGGTATGTTCGGAGAGCTGACAGACTACAGCCGTATTTCGCTAGCAACAAAGCTGGAATATTATCGTCATGCAATACACAGTGTGCGCTGGAAGTTGGAGATGTATCGTTCTAAGTATCGTACACACCCTCTTGCCAATGAACATCGCAGTATAACCTTGTATATCGGCACCAAAGGTGGAGAAGAAGAGCTGCAAGCGTTATTTACACAAGCCGTGACGTTATCAAAACTGCTACTGAAGTGGAATGAAAGCTTTGGTAGCCTACGTTTCGTTGAAGGTGAAGTGCCTTCGCCTAACCTTCACTTGTAAAATACAAGAGAAGGTTTCGAAAAAGTATAGGGTAGCACTGGAGACTGAAATCCGCTGCCTATAATAGCAGGATCTATTTAAAATTATGTTTTCAGCACATTGCTAGAACAACTTTTCTAATGCTTGACCCATACCATTAACTCGGTGACACCTATTATTTATACCGGTGTTGCCGCCCAAGCTGTATACCCACCTACTAAGCTATATACCTCATCGAAGCCTTGTTTGACTAAAAAGTCAGCAGCATGCTGACTACTATGTCCATGATAGCAATAGACGAGTATGGCTTTATCAAAATCATTTTGTTGAATAAAGGTTTGCAGATTGGTCTCGCTAAGGTGAACAGCGCCTTCTAAGTGTCCAGCTATATAGCTGGCCTCATCTCGAATATCAACTATTAAGATATGCTCTTCCATCAATATTTTCGCATCGCTAATGCTAATGTTCTTAAAGTTTGTTTCCATAATTACGTCCTAATGATCAATAAGTCAGTGCAAGCAGCGGTAAATTAGTCAGATGATTCTATACTATCAGTAAAGCTGCGAAAATCTTATCTTTCCGGCTTTACTCATTACCGTCGGCTGACAAAACACGAATATGCAATTATCATCTAAATTACCTCCATCATTACAAGCCTTAACGTATTTCATAATATTGATTTATGCATCAGTAAGCTTTTCCGAAGAGGCTGATACGGCTAGTTTAGAAAGCGATCTCTGGCTCCCTATTTCCTACCAACAGCACTTTCCTCGGCTATTAGAGGCAGCAGAAAAGGTGTATCAAAATGAGTATTGCCAAGACTTTTTAGACGGCAGCTTATCGGAAACTTTATCATCCTCTCATGACATAGTATTTATATTTCGCTGTCGTACAGAAGAGCGTAGACTTTTTACGATAACCGTAGATGAAAAAACACTGACCCTGAAAAACTCTCTAGAAGAGTGGATAAGGCAGGAAGCCTTAGAGAAAGAGCTTCGTGAAAAAGAAGAGTTGCGTAAAAAACTGGCAGAAAGAGAAAAGTATTGGGCGATATGCCATATAGTGTTCAAGCGGAAAGCGAGCTTGTTTAATAGTGCGAAAATAAAAACTCTTTTGCCACCAACCCCTGATATTAGCGAAACGGGTGAATTTACTTATTACATTGAGTTTCAAACACTTAGCTCTAAAAAAACAGTGTTATCGTATCTGGCTACAGCCATCATCAGTAGTTTAGATGAGTGCGTGGTAGATATAAGAACATTATAAGAGGTAATGAAATCACTAAAGGGTAAGAGGGGCAGATTATTGGGGTAAGACCAGAGTGACGAAGACGAGTGATAATAAAAAAGGCCGTTAACATATGTTAACGGCC
>AEVK01000242.1 GCA_000209515.2 gamma proteobacterium IMCC1989 | reverse complement strand
ATATCGAAATATTTTTCTTCTCCTTCTCCTTCTCCTTCTCCTTCTCCTTCCCCCTTTTACATTCTTCTTTCTTCTCTTTTTTATTATCTTTCAGGTAATTTAGTTGATTACAATTTCTCGCTTCATTTTTGGCATTTTTATTGCTTCGTTCTAAGTATGAATTTAATCGCCAAAAAAATAGCAGGTTAACATAATGGATAAAGCACTCTATATCGCAATGACATCCGCTAAAAATAATATGTTAGGGCAAGCTATTCGTTCTAATAATTTAGCCAATGCTAATACTACGGGTTTTAGAAGTGATTTTGAGCAAGCACGTAGTATGGGTGTTTATTATGGCGAAGGTTTGCCTACACGAGCCTTTGCACTGACCGAAACGCCGCAAACTAATTTTGCTGAAGGTGCCTTAATTCAAACCGGTCGTGATTTAGATGTGGCAGTAAAAGGACGAGGCTTTATTGCTGTGCAGGCTGCTGATGGTAGAGAAGCTTACACAAGAGCAGGCAGTCTTTATGTGGATAGCGCGGGGGTATTACGCACTGGCAATAACTTGCCTGTAATGGGCAATGCTGGGCCGATGGCGATTCCTGAATTTCAAAAACTAGAAATTGGTTTAGATGGCATTGTCAGTATTGTTGGTAAAGGAGAGGCGCCTGATGCATTGGCTCAAGTGGACCAAATTAAACTTGTTAACCCGGATGAAGCCTTACTAAAAAAAGGCGCTGATGGCCTGCTGTATGCAGAAGAAGATGTGGGCATTGATGTTGATGTCTCATTAGTCTCCGGCTTTTTAGAAGGCAGTAATGTAAATCCCGTTAATGAATTGACACATATTCTGACGTTAGCGCGTCAATACGAAATGTCTATTAAGTTAATGAAAACCACCGAAGAAAATTCTCAGGCATCGGCGCGTTTATTGCAGACTAATGGATAATATTTTTCTTATTTTAATGTTTAAAAAGGCGAGGTCACTATGAATCCTGCTCTTTATGTAAGTAAAACCGGTTTGTCTGCACAAGATAGACAATTAACATCAATATCCAATAATTTAGCGAATGCTTCTACTATTGGTTTTAAGCGTGATCGTGTTAATTTTGAAGATTTACTTTATCAAATCCAGCGTCAGCCGGGTGGGCAATCTTCACAAAATACACAACTACCTTCGGGCTTGCAACTAGGTACTGGTGTTCGAGTGGTTGCTACACAAAAACAATTTACCGGTGGCAGCTTACAGGTGACAGAGCAGCCTTTAGATTTAGCGATTAATAACCGAGGCTTTTTTCAAATTCAAATGCCATCCGGTGAAACAGCCTACACCCGTAATGGACAATTTCATTTGAATTCTAACGGCGACATTGTTAATGCAAGTGGATTTTTATTAGAGCCCTCAATATCCATTCCTGAAAATACAAACAACATTACCATTAGCCAAGATGGAATCGTATCGGCAAGCATATTGGGCGAAGCTACACCGCAAGAGTTAGGTCAAATAACCATAACTGATTTTGTTAACCCTGCAGGCTTACAGGCATTAGGTGGGAATGTTTTTGCTCAAACAGCAGCAAGTGGTGACCCACAAACAGGTACAGCTGGTGAGTCAGGATTAGGGTCGATTATTCAGGGTTCATTAGAGAATTCTAATGTCGATATTGTTGAAGAAATGGTGAATATGATTACCACACAGCGAGCATACGAAATGAATTCTAAGGTCGTTTCTACGGCAGATCAAATGCTACAGTTTATTTCACAAAATTTATAATGAGTTGAGATGAAGATGAAGTATAACCGCTTATTAAATTTTTTTATTATCATTGTTAGCGTTTTACCATTGGCTGCATGTATACCTTCTGCGATTAAACCTGATGACCCTAAATATGCGCCAGTATTACCTGAACCCAAGCCAGTTCCTAAACCTACTAACGGTAGTTTATTTCAGGAATATCAAGGTATGTCTTTATTCGGCAATACAAATAACCATCGCATTGGAGATATTATCACGATCACTTTAGATGAAGAGACAATTTCATCAAAAAGTACAGGAGTAGGTATAGACAAAACTAGCGATGTCTCATTGCTCGAAGGTGGTAATAGCACGATATTAGGGCGCGATAATACAAAAAATATTCCTATAGTAGGTGACGTTACAATCCCTTTAAGTTCGAGCCAAGACAGATCTTTTTCTGGCGACGCCTCTGCAGATCAGAGCAATAGTTTACAAGGGAATATTAGCGTTACCGTAGTGGATATATTGGCTAATGGCAATCTTATTGTACGAGGTGAAAAATGGATGACCCTCAATCGCGGCGAGGAATATATTCGTGTCAGTGGCATGTTAAGAAAAGAAGATGTTAGCTTAGATAATGTGGTTTCTTCTACCAAGTTAGCCAACGCTCGGATTTCATATAGTGGTACAGGAGACTTAGCTGATTCGCAAAAAATGGGTTGGTTAGGTCGATTCTTTAACAGTGTTATTTGGCCATTCTAATGAATACTTTTTTGAAGGGAATGTTTTTAAATAAACCAGTTTGTAGGTATTACTTCCTACTATTTATTCTACTAAGTAGTACCGCAGCTAATGCAGAGCGAATCAAAGATATCACGACCATTCTTGGTGTTCGTAGTAATCCCTTAATAGGCTACGGTCTTGTCGTGGGATTAAATGGAACCGGCGACCAAACCAATCAAACGCCTTTTACAACCGAATCTTTTATTAATATGCTGAAGCAGTTTGGTATCGCGATTCCTGAGGGCGCAAGAATGCAGCTAAAGAATGTCGCTGCTGTGGCTATTCATTCTGAGCTTCCTGCTTTTGCAAAACCCGGTCAACAATTAGATATCACCATATCCTCTATAGGTAATTCAAAAAGTCTACGTGGCGGCACACTATTAATGACGCCGCTCAAAGGCGCTGATGGCAATATTTATGCCTTGGCTCAAGGTAATCTTGTCGTTGGTGGATTAGGTGTTGATGGTTTAGATGGCTCCAAACTAACGATTAATATTCCTAGCGTGGGGCGTATTCCTAATGGAGCAACGGTTGAGCGTTCAGTACCCACTAATTTCTCAGCTGGTCAGCCTATAGTATTTAACTTACATCAGTCTGACTTTACAACGGCTAAAAGAATAGCGGATAGCATAAACGATTTATTAGGGCCTAAAGTGGCTCAAGCAACCGATTCAATGTCAATTGAAGTACGAGCCCCACAAGAGCCATCACAGCGAGTTAGTTTTATTTCTTTATTAGAAAATATCGAAGTGGTGCCGGGTGAAGCTGCCGCTAAAATAGTGATTAATTCAAGAACGGGAACAATTGTTGTGGGCAACCATGTACGCGTTTCCCCTGTGGCGGTGACACACGGTAGTTTAACAGTCACCGTTGCCGAGGATGTTGAGGTAAGTCAGCCTGAAGCACTTGCTGATGGTACAACCGTTGTATTGCCCAAGAGTAATTTAACGGCAGAACAAGAATTTAACCCGATGTTTAAATTCGCACCGGGCCCCACGATTGATGAAATAGTCAGAGCAGTTAATGAAGTCGGTGCAGCACCAGGTGATTTGATGGCAATTTTAGAAGCCTTAAAACAAGCTGGTGCATTAAAAGCTGAGTTAGTGGTTATTTAGGTGAGTATTTGAACTGGGTATTTAAACTGGGTATTTAAATAGGATGCTTGAGTAGAGTGATTTAATATAGGTTTTTCTGATGAACAACACAATGCAATACGATGTTTCGAAGCTAACGGCGCAACAGTCTTATACAGACCTTGCTAGTCTGCAAAATATCAAAAAAGATGGCAGAGAAAACCAAGATCTTGCTTTGCGCCAAGTAGCCCAACAATTTGAATCTATGTTTGTGCAAATGATGTTGAAGAGTATGCGCTCTGCGAATGAAGTGTTTGGTCAAGATAATCCACTCAATAGCTCCGAGATGAAACACCATCAAGAGATGTATGACAATCAACTCAGTTTGTCATTAAGTGCGTCAAATAAAATAGGCCTAGCAGACGCATTTTATCGTCAAATGAAATCCAATTATGTTTCTTCAGAAACACCGACAGAGACCAATGCCTCTAATGAGGGTGTGAGTGATATTTCAAGAAGAAATACCAGTGTTGATAATGCGATCTATCAATCTATGCTGAGTAAAATGCCTACGCCAGAAAGTATTGCACCTAGTAATAACGCTACCAATTCTATTTTTTCTCAACCCCTTAATGTTTCTAAGCAATCAGTTCAAGACGATGTGGCATTAAATAATATTGAGTCGCCGGAAGATTTTATTCAAATGTTAACCCCTTACGCTAAAAAAGCAGCGGCTATATTAGGTGTTGATTATCAAGTGCTAATTGCACAATCAGCGCTCGAAACCGGCTGGGGTAAGCATGTTATTAAAGATGGTTACGGTAAACAAAGCTTTAATCTTTTTAATATTAAGGCAGATAGTCGTTGGGAAGGAAAGGCAGTTAATGTTCCTACTATCGAATATGTCAATGGCGTGGCGAATAAAGAAGTGGCGAGTTTTCGACGATATGATTCGATAGAAGAAAGTGTTAACGATTATCTACAATTTCTAACACAGCCACGTTATGAAAAAGCATTAGCCTCTACAAATTCGTCTGACTTTATACATGGCCTACAAAATGCAGGTTATGCAACAGACCCCCGTTATGCGGATAAAATACAACGTATTATTGACACCGCATTACCAAAAAAGAGTACACAGAACTAATGACCTTCATGCAAAAAATACGACATAGAGTAGAGGCGCTATAAAATGACCAGCGATATTCTTGGCGTTAGTATCAGTGGTTTGCGAGTCAGTCAAAACGCACTGCGTACCGTTGGGCATAATATTGCTAATGCGAATACGGCAGGTTACACACGCCAATCCACCGATATTAATTCAATGGGTGGCACGCAAACCGGTGTGGGCTTTTTAGGGAATGGATCTTATACCAGTAATATAGAACGTGTAGTGAATGAGTTCGTGACTGCGCAAGTGCGACAAGATACAACATTACATAGCGAACTCACGATCTATAATCAGAATATCTCTCAGTTAAATGATTTGTTAGCGAATGATTCAACTGGTTTATCACAAGGCGTTCAATCCTTTTTTTCTGCAGTGCAAACGGCTAGCGACTCACCTACATCATTAGCCAGTCGTCAATTATTGGTAAGTGAGGCGAGTAATTTAGCTGATCGTTTTAATACATTGGCGGCACGGGTAGATGCCGTCAATGAAGGTGTAGTGCAAGGTATTAGAGCCGGTGTTTCCAATGTCAATAACCTGACTGCAGAAATAGCCAGCTTAAATAATAAAATTGCCGAATTTTCTGGTTCGCAATCGGCATCTCCCAATGATTTGCTAGACCAGAGAGACAATGCGCTATTAGAGCTTTCAGCATTAATTTCCGTGAGTGTTTCAGTGCAAGATGGCAATCAGATCAATGTCACTGTTGGCAACGGTATCCCTCTTGTATTGGGTTCACAGCAAACCAGTATCGCTGTCGGACAGAATGAATTTGATCCGCAAAAACCAGAAATATTATTAGTCAATAATAGTATCAGTGAGTCTATTACATCGGCGTTTTCGGGTGGTGAAATAGGGGGCTTGTTGGACTTTCAGAATACCGTGATAGACTCGACTTATAATGATATAGGTCGTATCGCTATTTCCATAGCCGACACTTTCAATCAACTTCAAAGCCAAGGGTTAACGCTAGATAACGCCTATGGATCAGATATTTTTACAGATATTAATGATACTGCTATCGCACAAGAACGCATTTTATCGAATGTTAATAACGGATCGGGCAACCCTGATATCCTTGTCAATATCAACGATAGTTCGCAACTAACGACGAGCGACTATAGTTTAACAATAGATGATGGTGCGGGTGTGTATCAAATTACACGTTTGTCGGATAACACCGATGTGGCGTCTAACCTTATTCCCACTACATTTCCTGCGACTATTTCTTTTGACGGACTAGATGTTGTGATTAACTCCGGTGGGTTTTCGGGCGGTGATCAATTTTTAATTCAAGCGAATAAAACGGCAGCACAAAATTTTTCAACGACTGGTTTGCAAGCAAGTGATGTTGCTTTAGCCATCCCTTTTGAAACGCAAAGTCATTTAGGTAATTTAGGTACAGCAACAATTAGCGCGGGTGCTATGTTAGGTCTAGAAAATGCAAGTGGCCAAGCATTATCTTTGTTTTCTCAAGCGGGGCAAATGTCACCTCCACTAATTGTTAAGTTCACCTCAGCAACCACTTACGATATTTTAGATAATAGCGATCCGGGTAATCCTGTTGCTTTATCACCGCCTATGCGTAATCAAACGTACGTGCCGGGTACTCAAAATAGTCTGTTTTCTAACGACAGTGGTGAAACATTAGTGAGTAGTTCGGGGGCTAATATCGGCTTGCCTGCGGGTAGCACACAGGCGACTCAAGCGGCACTTAAGCCATCTGCTACAGCGCCGGCTTTTGGCGGTATTGATTTTAGTAATACGGCTAATCAGTTTTCGTTTGATGTGGTTGTGTCCAATACATTGGCCGGTGCTAACGATGGCACATTTAATGTCACTATCGAGTCCGCTAGTATTACCAATAATACAGAATTATTAGCCGCCATTAATAATGATCTGAGTCTAGGCGGCAGTGATGTTCGTGCATATATAACTGATACCGCTCAGGGTAGCGCATTAGCGTTTGCATCGCCCACTCATGGTGCGGGTGATATCGTATTGCAAAATTATAATGCTGATCCAGATGGCACCTTAGATAATGCACCCGCTGGACAAGCAAATACATTACTCGGCTTTGATGTGGAGGCGACGACATCTACAACGGGCTTTACCACCGTTGCTAATGCGAATGGAATAAGCGGTATCGGTCTCGCAACCAATAATTACCCCGTAGAAACATTAACGGTCGTCACAACTAACCCAACAACAGGGACGACCAGCTCGCAAAATATTTTTACAACGGCTGGCGCTAGTGCAAGAACCACCGCAGGCCAGCTATCTAACTTAACTGGTGTGAATGCTAATGCCTCTAATTACATGGAGCTAAGTGGTTCTGCGTTGACACTAACAGAACCTCTACAGTTATCGTTGAATGGAGAATCCCTGATTGAATACGATGCCGGTGTAATTGCGACATCGGTGCCTTCGCCAGCACTAAATAATGGTGAAGATTTTAATGATTACTTAGCGAATGAGATTAATAATAATACGAATTTACAAGCGCTAGGTATTTACGCAACAAGTGCATATGATGCGAGTACAGATACCTTTCATGTCAGTATAAATTCTCCATTAGGTGATGATTTTTCTGTTGAACTCACTGCTGCCGCAACAGGCGGTGGGAGTGTATCGGTCAACGATGGCGTAGGGACGAATGTCGCCTTAACCGGTAGCGGCACAAATACCTCGTCTCAGGTAGTGATCGGTGGCCGTATTGATGTCAGCTTATCAAGTGATGTCAGCCTTTCAACTAATCCAGAAACCAGTTTATTATTCGGCGATAGTTCAGCTGACGGTTTTGCACAAACTGCTTACATGGGCATTCAAGCGAGTATCTCTGGCACCCCTCAAACAGGTGACTATTTTACCCTGGGTTTTAATACCAATGCAGAGTCTGATAACCGCAACGGTATTTCCATGTCGGGTCTACAGCAGGCATCAACAATAGAAGGTGAAACCCAAAGCTTTCAAGAAACTTACAATAAATTAGTGGAGACTATTGGTATCAATGCTAATAGTTCGCAAAACAATACCGAAGCCGCTGCTAATGTTTTAGAGCAAACGACGAGCTTAAGAAATTCTATTTCTGGCGTTAATTTAGACGAAGAAGCGGCAGATTTAATTCGCTATGAACAACTGTATTCTGCCAATGCACAAGTTATTACCGTCGCGCGAGATTTATTTGATCGATTGCTTAGTAGCTTTTAACTGATAGTCATTTTTAACTGTAAATAATAGCCGTTTTGAACCGATAGAAGAGAACAGATTATGCGTATATCTACTCTGCATATTTATAACCTAGCCAACAATAGTATGGCTGATGCCAATAGTGCCATTATCAAAACGCAAGAACAGTTATCTACCGGAAAACGTGTATTAACCGCAGCAGATGACCCTGTAGCGGCTACACAAATACAACAACTAACCGATAATCTCGCACAAGTCGATCAATATACAAAAAATATTGCTACCGCCGAACATAATTTAGCGGAAGAAGAAACCGCATTAAATAATGTAACTAACTTAGTGCAGCGAATTAAAGAGCTAGCGGTACAGGCGGGTAACACCGCAAGTCTTTCCGAAAGTGAATATGATGCCTTAGCAACAGAGGTGGATTCTAGAATCAATGAACTCGTCGGTTTAACGAATAGTCGTAATGCCAACGGCGACTATATTTTTGCAGGATATAAAAGTCAGTCACCAGCCTTTGTGGGGGATAGCGTTAACGGCTATCAATATATGGGCGATGAAGGATCGATTAATATCAAAGTGGATGATAATACTTTTGTAAAAGCCAGTGATTCAGGGAAAAATATTTTTGTTGATATTCCCAGTGCAGAAAATACCGTTCTTACATCAACTAACTCCAATAACCGATCAACTCCAGCTATTAGTGTATCTATAGGTGATGTGGTCGATCAGCAAGCTTATGATGATTTTTATCCAGAAGATATGGTGATTACATTCAATGAAGACAGCAACCTAACGCCGGCTGCTAGAAATTTCACCGTGACAGAAAAATCGACGGGTAAAGTCATTGCAGAAAACCAACCTTATGCCGCAGGTGAAGCTCTAGTGTTTAATGGCGTATCTGTGACCATTACAGGTAATCCCGCAGCAGCAGATACAGGGGCAGGTTTGGCGGGTGACCAAGTGTTTGTTGATTCAACAGCTACTCAAGATGTGTTAACCACCTTAATGCGTTTTCGTGATGCCATGCAAGGTTTTGATGGTTCTCAAGAATCCAGAGAGCGAGTGTCTGCCAATGTTGCAGTGACCTTAGAAAACCTAACGACAGTACAAGACTCTGTGGCAAAAACAGTGACGGAAATAGGCGCGCGGATAAACACCTTAGATAGTACTAAAGAACAGCATTTAGATACCGAATTGGTTTCTAATACTATTTTATCGGATATTCGAGATTTAGATTACGCCGAAGCGGCGAGTCGATTGTCGGCGCAGACCTTGGTATTGCAAGCTGCGCAGGCTACTTTTATTCGTATTACCGAATTAAACTTATTTTCTCGCTTGTAATATTTTATTTTTCTAGATAATAATTATTCGCTTTTTTATTTTTTTTAAGTTTAATAATCGATGATTTGTATTCAGTATTTTTTTCGTTCGCTAGTGCATTTATTTGTTGGTTTAATCTATTCATCTCTTTAATGATTTCAATAATGACTTGCTGGTCGTCTTTACCTTCTTGACTCACTAACGATTTCAATTCAGTAATCAGTCGTTGTCTTTCTTCTTCTTGTTCAGCTAGTAATTCCCATTGATCACTCTTCGCCATATCACACATGGTTTTTGTTATTTCTAACATAGATAAAAAAATATTCTTTTTCATAAAACAACACCTCTACAGGTAAGTACCGATGCACTCTTTAATACATGACCCATTACTAAAAATAATAATATAGAGTCATATGCACTACATATCGAAAAGACTGATGGAAAATATTAGTGGCAAAAGATTGCCGATAAACCTCTTCTTTGCTATTGCTCTAATAATTTCTCTATTAATAGTATAGAACACTTTTTATAAGTTGTTGTTATTTTTGATTTTTTTTGGATTGGCATACTCGTTGCTAAATATCACCTATCTATTATTTTATTCCTCATACCTTATATCAGGAGATAGGCTATGCCTTTAGTAATTAATACCAACGTATCTTCGCTCAATTCACAGCGACAAATGATGACCTCCGGCAAAGAACTGGATCAGGCAATGGAGCGTTTATCTTCTGGTAAGCGTATTAATACTGCGGGTGATGATGCTGCAGGCCTATCCATTGCTAACCGCTTTACCTCACAAATTCGTGGCTTAGATCAAGCAGTACGGAATGCCAATGATGGTATATCATTGATCCAAACAGCAGAGGGCGCGTTAGATGAATCAACCAATATCCTGCAACGGATGCGTGAGCTGGCTATACAGTCATCGAATGGTATTTATTCTGATGTGGATAGAGCGACATTAGATGCAGAGGTTCAACAACTTGTAGCTGAGCTAGATCGCATTGCTGAAACCACTAGCTTTAACGGGCAAAAAGTGTTGGACGGCACATTGGGTAGCGTCGAGCTACAAATAGGAGCAGAAGCTAACGAGACGGTCTCTTTTTCTATTCAAGAAATGAATACTCAATCATTGGGTTTAGGTTCGACAAGTGCTGATCTTTCCGGTGATAGATTACAGGATCTTACCAACTTAAATACCAATGTCGCTGGTGATAACTTGAATGCGGTTGTGACGTTCGCAGAAGGTGATGTATTAGTTAATGGGCAAGGACTTTCTGCTTTTGATGGTGCGACAGATAATCTACAAACGATTATCAGTGATATCAATGCTAATATTGATGGTGTCACCGCCTCAGGGTTCAATATTGTACAGGCAGGTTCCGTGGGTGACGGTGTCCTCGCTGCAGATGAGATCTTGACCCTTTCAGTTTACAGTGCCAGCGACAATTCAGAAACAGAATTTACCTTTTCTAGCACTACGGATTTAGCTGATTTAGTGTCTGATATAAACTCAAAAACAGGTGGTTTAATCGATGCTTCTATTAATGATAATGGCCGCTTAGAATTAACGAATGATAATGGTTCATCGATTGCCTTGAGTTTAGAGGATGGTGCTGCCAATACCGCTACTTTGAGTAGTGTACTTGGTTTAAGTAATACTAATGTCACTGACCAAGGTGGTAGTATCGGTGCGGCAACAGAGTTTGCGGCAAGTGCGGATTATGGTGTTTTATTTGCGGGTCAACTGGCACTAAGCTCAGATGATGGTTCTGCAATAAGTGTAACCAAAGGGGCTAATGGTACAGATACTGATTTAGCTAATCTTGGTTTTCGGGAAACATCTTCTGGTGAAATAACAGGGGTTGCGTTATCAACTGTAGCCCAATCTACAGCCTTGGCAGCCGGTGATATTAGTATTAATGGTCCCGCGATTGCAGCCACTACGGCTGCTGAAGGCCTGCAAGG
>AEVK01000243.1 GCA_000209515.2 gamma proteobacterium IMCC1989 | reverse complement strand
GGTGTGCGGCTTAACTGACGCTGGCTTACATAGTACCTGACCGCGTTCAATTTCTTCACGCTTAGTACCACGTAAAAGAACACCAACATTCTCACCTGCACGACCTTCGTCTAGCAATTTGCGGAACATTTCAACACCGGTACAAGTCGTCTTAGTCGTTTCTTTAATACCAACGATCTCGATCTCTTCACCGACTTTAACAATACCACGCTCAACACGACCAGTAACAACCGTACCACGACCCGAGATTGAGAAAACATCTTCAATCGGCATAAGGAATGGTTGATCAACAGCACGCTCTGGCTCTGGAATA
>AEVK01000244.1 GCA_000209515.2 gamma proteobacterium IMCC1989 | reverse complement strand
GAAAAACGCAGCCGTTTAACGCGGCGTTAGTCATCATTTTGAGGGAAGATATGAGATTAAAAGAAATACAAAAAATATTAAGCGATATAAATTTTAAAGAATCCAAATTGAAAGTTGATTATCAGGACAACTCACTAAAAAATATAAAAGAGTATAAAGTTTTTTTAGATGTTGTTAGCTCGATACCTATTTATAACGAAGAAATAGATTGGTTGTCTCAGTCTGAGATATACAGTACTTCACAAGATATTCTTTATCTTGAAAGATTACAAGTTAGAGAGTTATATTTAGCTGCAGATTATATTACTACTAGTGCTTCATCATTGTTTAAGGTGCTGGGGAAATTGCTGCCAGATTCTAGTGAAGATTCGATAAATATAAAGCTGCCTGAGCCAACAGATTTAGATTCACTAGTAAAAACGATGGCCATCGTTCAAAAATCGCTATCTCAAGTTGTACTACATAATGATATAGATGGCGCTGTAAAAATAAATAACTGGGAACATGGCTCCTTTTGGGTAGAGTTAATTCTCGGTACGCAGGCTGCGGTAGCTCTTGTTTCTTCAATTGCTTGGTCTGCTGCTGTAGTTTGTAAGAAGTATAAAGAAAATGAAATATTAGAAGAAACGATAAGGTCATTAAAAATTAAAAATGAGAGTCTAGATGATGTTCTCAATGGACAAAAAGAAATGACCAAAACCCTAATAGAATCAGAAGCAAATCAAGTCGTGAATCAGCATTATACGGAAGGAGGCCCCGAACAAATCAGGAGAGTTGAAGCGTCGATAAAGGCTTTCGCTAAACTGATTCAGGAGGGCGCTGAGGTGCACCCTACCTTAATGGCTCCAGAAAAAGTACAAAATCTATTTCCGAATTACAATAAAATCGAATCAATTACTTCCCGAATGAAACTGTTAGAGCAGGAATCTCCAACAGATATTACAAGTGATGACTAACAAAGCCATCAAATGCGTTCCAGCCGCAAAAAAAACGCGACTTCCTCCGGACTGCCTACGCGCTGCTTCGACATCCGTTTATGGCGCGTTAGGCTACAAGAGAAAAATATAGTAATAAAGGTGTCGGAGGGAATTAAAAATAACCAAAGTGATTAACATTAAATCCCTCCGGCACCTATCCCCTTTAGCTGCGCTAATCCATAAAGGGTTTGGGTCTTCGCTTTATATGTCGAGGCTCAACTCTTCCTTCTCGCTGATAGATAATGCCAAATCATGGGGTCACAAATCATGGGGTCAGAGTAATTAATTCTAAACATGGAACAGAAAAGCAGGACAGGCCACATCTAATTTGAACTTTTTATGAGCTAAACTGCGGTCTGTCCTCGTGATCAAGGGGGCAGAGTAGAATGGCACTAAGTTAAGCCTTATTAGCTGGAGGACAGACCACCATTGAATCAAAAATAGGATGAAAAATTGGGCTTAAACCGTGGCCGGAACTTGCTACAGCCCACCAATTAACGAGTGCCATTGAACAAAGATTTTTACATCCGTCGCTTTTAGCTCATCACCCTTATTCACCCATAAGTCACCCACCGCAACCAATTCATCATCTGCATAAATTAATGGCACACGATCGCGTAGCCATGTTTCCAGTTGGTACTCTTGCAATAGCTTTTTCACTGTTTGGGAATGCTGCCGATCAGCTGGGGTACAGCGCTCACCGCCTTGACGCCAACGAATTTGATAAGCTTGAGCTTTTATGTGAATACCTTTTGGCATCGTTTTTTCACGCGCTTTTTCTGATGTATTCTCAACAACAGCCTCTTTATTGACTACGCGTAATACCCCTGCCCCTTGAAGGTCTATATCACTCGCGCCATCCCATTGTATTGCTAGTGGTGATATAAATTTGGGGAGAGCCTCCATTAAATATAAACGTCCGGAGAACTGGCGTAATTCATATCTCCCCCAAGAGACACAAGCAGAACTGAGTAATGCCGAGCGACTAAAAAATTGTTGTTCTATTTGTATCATCTGCTGGCTATCGGGTAGATCGTAATTCAGCTTTTCACACCAATAACGTAATAGGTTTTTCTTTCGTGGTAGCGATAACTGGTTCAAGGCTGTGAAGTCAACGCTATAACCCGTACGAGCTTGCTGATGATCTAGCTGTTGTAAGTCATCTTCAGCAATATCAGATAACAAGGTATTCGTTTCTACCATTGTCTCTGCGGTTTTACTCAATTGCGGCTCGACGGAAGACCAGCGCTGCGTCATTAATGGCATCACCTTATTGCGCAAAAAATTACGATCATAGTGATCGGATTGATTACTCTCGTCTTCAACCCACGTTAACTGGTGTTGCCGTGCATACGCTTGAATAGCCGCCTGATTCACCGCGAGTAAGGGGCGCAATAAACTCGCCTTTCCCATCGCGCGTGATACCGGCATTGCCGTCAAACCTTTCACTCCCGCCCCGCGAAATAAACGCAGCAATACGGTTTCAGCCTGATCGCCTTGGTGATGGCCTAATAACAAACAATCGCCCGGCTGTAGAAAACCCTCAAACACGCTATAGCGTGCATCACGCGCAGCGGCTTCTACGCCCTTCCCTGTGGATTCAACCCTAACGGCCTCACTAAAACATGCGATACCTAAGCTTTCTGCCGATTGCTGGCAATGTTGCTGCCAGCAATCGGCCTGATCAGACAGTTGATGGTTCACATGAACAGCAACTATAGAAGATAGCGAAAAAGGAATCAGGCCTTGTTTAGCCGCTTCGACCACAGCATGCAATAATACCGTTGAGTCCACCCCGCCACTGTAGGCGATGACTAGACGTTTGACATGCACTTGCTCAGACGAATAACCAGAGCGACTAACAGAACCATTGTTGGTATGAAATAACAGGCTTTGCGAAATATGGGCTAAAATAGAATCATCGACAGACACGGGTGCTCTCACCTAATAATGAATCCACAATTCTACGGCAAACTATGACGAAAACCCAATTAACACATTCATCACCTCAATCTGCTCACTCACATTCATCATCTGCGGCTTATGGCGCATGGTCATCGGATATCAGCAGCGAGCTATTAACCAAAAGTACGGTGCGCCTAAGCGAACCCACACTGGATAATGGTAATAGTTACTGGCTAGAACAGCGGCCAGAAGAGAAAGGTCGAGGGGTTATCGTCTGCCAACCTGCCAATAGGGATATTGCGACATTTGATGTGACACCTAGATCAATGAGTGTGCGCAGCAAGGTACATGAATACGGTGGCGGCTGTTATACCGTAGACAACGATACGGTCTATTTTGTGAATGGAGAAGATCAGCGGGTCTATGCCATGTCGGCAGATCAAGCTAGCGAATCCTTTGGCCAAGCTGTCGTGCTATCGCCAGAAAATAGTGCGCAAGTGAATTATCGCTATGCCGATTTTTTTATTGATAGTAAACGTCAGCAATTAATTGCTGTTTGTGAACTGCATCGCACTCACAGCAGCAATAATAATAACGATGATGCCAGCAAACATAGTGAGCCAGAAAACAGCATTATTAGTTTACGCTTAGATGGCTCGTCCACTATTGGCTTTAACGTACTCGTATTTGGCAATGATTTTTATTCCAACCCGAGCATATCACCCGATGATGAAAAGCTCGCGTGGCTCACATGGGATCACCCCAATATGCCATGGGATAATAGCGAATGCTGGATTGCCGACTTCAATCATTTTGGTATGTTACATAAGCATCGCAAAGTAGCCGGTGGCGTTTCGTCACAGCATCCGTCGGGCGAGTCGGTTTTTCAACCGCAATGGTCACCGACTGGTGACTTATTATTTGTTTCCGACCGCAACAACTGGTGGAATATTTATTCTTACAACACCTACAATAAATACACCGAAGTTTTAGTAGATATGCCTGCAGAATTTGCCACACCACAATGGGTGTTTGGCATGTCGACCTACGGATTTTTAAACAGCTATACGCTACTGTGTACTTACACGCAGCAAGGACAATGGTTTCTTGCAACCATCGATCTACTCTCACATACCTTTACCAAACACGCCTCGCCTTTTACTCAGATTGAAGGTATCGCCTGCCAAGATGATAACGACACGGCTATTTTTATTGGTGCCAACAGCACGCAACAACCCGAAGTAATTCATTGGCAAACGGATCAATGGCAATCTATCGCGCGTAGTAGTCATACCGCATTACCTAGTGATCAATTATCATCGCCCGAAGCCATTACCTTTAAAAACAGCAAAGACAATGACGTACACGGATTTTTTTATCCGCCGACCAATGCGCAATACACTGCAAATATTAACGAACAAGATACCGATTCAACCGAAGAAAAAAATGTAGAAGTTAACAACAATATTGATTTTTTCACCGAAAAACCCCCGTTAATTGTCATGAG
>AEVK01000245.1 GCA_000209515.2 gamma proteobacterium IMCC1989 | reverse complement strand
AATCATCCTTTTGCTGGCCGGTATGTTGATATTCAGCATGGCGGGCAATATAAAACACGTTACCTACATTTACATCGTGTGCTAGTGCGCCGAGGGCAAACCGTTCGTCGAGGACAAGCCATTGCGCTATCAGGCAACACCGGCCGATCTACCGGCCCGCATCTTCATTTTGAGCTGCATATTCACGGTCGCCCCGTTAACCCAATGAAAGCAAAAATTCCCATCTCCCGATCAGTGTCTAAAAAAGATAAGCCGCTCTTCGCTAAAAAAGTCAAAGAGCAAACCGCTTTATTGAATACAAAAACGTAATCACAGACTCTTTAAGCAATAGAGGTAGTGGTTATTCATGTTGGCCTATTGAGATTAATTGTAGATTGATTGGGGTCAGATAAGGTTTTTTCGTTTGAGAGTGAAGAACTAGTTATCTAAGCCCCCAATAATTGCTACAGCTTGATTTATAGCTTCGAGAAAAACGGTCAAGCCAGTGACCTAGAAAACGTGACTACATCACAGTAAGTCACCTAATAAGCTCAAGTCTGGCAATGTTGTTTTTGAGGGGGCAGTGCATTCACCGTGACTGACTTGTTTGTTTATGATTAAACTGGCGTAACCATGTACGACACTCCAAATCAGTGCTTCAGCCTGCTCTCGCTTGCTTTCATTTAACCCTTTTGCATCAAACACAGGATGAACAATACCTGTCAGCTGCTGATAGGCTTTAGCGGCACTGCTTTTTAGTCGTACGTTTTCAAAATCCAGAGGACTTGATGAAAACATCAGCTCGAAAAGTTGTGGTTCTTTTAGCGCAAAATCGACATAAGCCTGACATACTTTTTGCAAACGATCATTGGGCGATTCATGAGACACCAGCGCATATTTTTCTTGTAAAGCCGCAGTAAACTCATCGTAGGCAATGACAGCTAAATCAGTGAGTAAGCCACCTAGTGATTTGAAATGATATGTGGGTGCAGCGTGTGACACGCCAGCGTGAGCTGCACAGGCACGCAAGCTTAAGCCATGAATACCTTTTTCATTTAGTATTGCACGAGCAGACTGTAGTAAGGCATTCGCAAGATCGCCGTGATGATACTCCCCCATAAGTTCTACCTGTAATGTAATAATTTCATAGTATATAGTAATTGCCATCTTTACATTGTAAAGACTTGTCGAGCATTATATCTTTACAGTGTAAAGTTAAAGGGTTAGCTATGTCTTTTGAGCAACAATTTTCTTTTGTCAGTACCTTAGCCATGATGGGCTGGATTGTTTTAATTTTTCTACCGCGCCGTTGGGCATGGTTGAATCTGATTTCTGCGTATTTTATCCCCATTATTTTATCGGCTATTTATAGCTTCTTGATTGCGCGGTATTTTTTCTCAGCAGAAGGGGGGTTCGATACCTTAGCCAATGTTCAGCAGTTGTTTACTTATCCCGGAGCTGCGTTAGCAGGCTGGGTACATTATTTGGCCTTTGATTTATTCATTGGTGGCATGATTGCCAAGCAAGCGGATGAGCTGGGCTTGTCTCGACTAATCCAAGCGCCTATTTTATTGCTTACCTTTATGTTTGGGCCATTGGGTTATCTTTTATTTGCCACGATTAAACCAGCGATGCTGCGGTGTAGAGTAAAAGACACCAACACTAGCGAAGGAATCTAACGATGAGTGTATTTGCTACCGCTTTTCACAATGACCAACAAAAGCACTTAAATTTATGGTGGCAAGGTGTATTGTTTCTTATTGTGTTTCTGGCCATTAATATCGTGCTCTACTTTTTCGATAATCGTTTACTAGCCGATGAAATACTTTGGATTAAGCCCCTTAAATTTGAAATGTCGATTATTATTCATTTCATCACGCTCGCCACTTTGGCTGCTTTACTAAGCCCTGAAAAACGCAACAGTAATATCTGGAAAGGTATGACTTATGTGGTCGTTGCTGCGGGGCTATTTGAAGTACTCTATATTTTTTTACAGGCTGCTCGTGAACGAGAATCACATTACAACAATGCCACCATAGTCGAATCAGTGATGTACGGGTTGATGGGGATCGGTGCATTAGCCTTGGTAATAGGCAGCTTTTATTTAGGGTGTTTATTGTATCGACAGTATCAATCTGAACGTAGCAGCGCGCTACTCCTGTCATCCGCATTAGGGTTGACCATAGGATCAGTTCTTACTCTTATTATTGCCGGTTATCTGTCGTCTGTTCAGGCAAGCTATTTAATGGATACCAACGTAGATGTAGATGTTCTGCGTCTGCCTATATTCTCTTGGTATTTAAATGGTCAAGACCTCAGAATCCCCCATTTTTTTGCGACACATATGATGCAGATTTTCCCGCTGTATAGTCTTTGGTTGAGTCGACAAGGCGTGTCTATCGCTGATTGTAAAACACGCTTGTTTTATAGTGCGGGTATTTATAGCTTATTCGTCATGCTGTTGTTTATGACTGCTCTAGCGATGAACTAAGATAGTCTGAATCAATAGGGGGTAAAAATTCTTCTCGCGTATCTACGGTGGCTTCATCTTTGTCAGCTTCTTATTCATCGTCAATTAATCGCTCAGGGGAAATGTTCAGAGCGGTAGGCAGCTTCTCTAATGTAGCCTCTTGGTATGTAGTATTTTGAGATTCCATACGGCTTAGTGATCCTTGGGGGATACCTGTCATGTGGGATAACTCTTGCTGGCTCATCTGTCTATGCCGCCGCCATGCCCCTAATAATGTGCAGTCATGCTTGATTAGCAAGGCGACCACTTTATGGGGGGTGGTGATACTCATCTGCTTTACTATTTTTGTTCATCGCGTTCCTTACCTCTCAATTAATATTCCTCCTATCAGTTCTTAATTACAAAAAACATTCGATAACCGTTCAGTAGTCCGATATCTATCACATGATTGTGTTGTGAATCTTGCTGGCGTTTGCTTTTGTCACTTATTTCTACATAAAGAAAAATTAGTTCTTAATGTAAACGTTATCAGGTAATACTTTGTTGCTAGAGAAAACACTTGTCCGTATATTTAAGCGCTTATTAAAAGGTAGTCTTTGTTTGTTGCTTATCGCGACAAAAAAGCTTTTTTTAGGTTGTATCATTGCTTAAGTGCAGTTAATGACCTGATGTAGATAATATGTAAAGGTAATCAATGGATTTTATTCTTGTAGTGTTAATCTTTGTGTTGGCATGTATGTTTGTTGTTTTTAAAAAGTATCAAGAAAGAACAGTAAAAGAAACAGATGTTCCCATCAAACGGCAATCAAAAACGATTTTAGTTGACCATAAAAAAGAAGAATACTTGGCTACAGAAAATGAAAGAAAATTGTGTTTTGCTTTGCAAAAGGCCTTAACCGATAAATACATGATTCATAGTCAAGTACCATTGATATCACTGGCCAAACCTGTTGATTACAGACATAACTCAAAGTCTTGGGCAAAGAGAGTAGATTTTGTTATAACGGACACCGCTACTAAGATTGTTGCGGTTATAGAGCTGGATGATTCTACTCACAATCAAAAGAAAAGAGTTGAACGCGATAATTACGTGAATTACGCCCTTAAAGGGCATCATCCCCTAGTTAGGATAAATACAGAAAAATTTTATATGCCAGAAAAAATAGCTGCATTATTAGAATTGGAAGCGGGCATTAAAAGCAAATTCTCTTTAGAGAAAATGCACAATGTTGAAACCGTAGGGAGCAATGGAGTCTGACCCTATTGCTGTGGACCCTATTGCTGTGCCAAAATGCACTTAGCCGATACCGGCCTCGCGTGCTCATTATTAGGCGTTAACAGCCAAAGCTTATGGCAAGATAAAGCCTTATTGGGCCAGCTATTGGAAACTTTTATTTATCAAGAACTACGTAAGCATGCAGATTGGCACGGAGAGGAGCTAAAGTTTTATCACTTTCGGAATAAAGATAAAGTAGAAGTAGATATTATTATTGAGCAAGGTCGGCAAATAGCCGGTATAGAAATCAAAGCTTCTGCAACCGTTACACAAAGTGACTTTAAAGGCTTGAACAAATTAAAAACGGCTTGTGGCGAAAAGTTTTCTGCAGGTGTTGTATTTTATGACGGTGAAAATATTTTGCCCTTTGGTGAAAAGTTGTTTGCGATGCCTATAAGCATCCTGACACCTTAACATCATGGACAAATGAAAAAATAATCGAATTCAGCTGAGATACGCGTCATCCATGATTTTGGCCAGATAATGAGTATATGGCTTGTGAATATGGAGCTGTTATTTAATGCTTATCTGACCCCAATAATCACTACCCGCCGCTTATGCCATTATTTATTAAAGGTATAGGTAAAAAAGTAGAAGCGTTAGAACTCTTAACAGGACAACCGAGCGATGGTTTTATTTTAGGCACGGATGATGAAAATTTGGGCGGGTATATTATGGTATTAGCACCATAGCTGTAATATAGGCCTCCCATATATCCAAATAAAGCGATTATTTTTACCCTGCAGCAACACGATAAATATTATTACGTTAACGCAACTCTCAACACCAGTTAAATAATTTTTAATCACTTCGATTAACATTTATGCTGCGCATGTGACAAAATGCGCCATTGTTTTGCAAGAAAATAAATAACAATATGAATCCGAACTTACATATGGTGATGCGAATTTTTTTAATGCATAATCCCAGCTCTTGCTAACCAAGCAAGTAAAGGCTCCAAAGGAAAAGATAGTTTTATATCCTTTAATAAAATCATCAATATCTTTAGTTTAAGGAAATCAATATGCAAAAAACATATCGTAACATTCTTTTATCAGCGCTAGTTTCTAGTGCGTTATTTACTCCAACCGCTTTTGCCAGTAACGTGACTGCCATCAAAGATGCAGGCAGAACAAACAATGGCACTTCAGGCCCAGATAGTTTAAACGGAAGCCATGGTAATGACCGCATTTTTTCTGGCGGTGTATCTCATGGTGCAGAAAGCATACGTACTCTAGGCGGTTCTGATCGTATTGTCTTTACCGCGACCGACGCTATCGTTGCCGATGTAGCAGGCAACGGCAACGGCCATATCCGTATTCGCGACCTTATTATCGACAACATTCATATAAACCCTGAAGCCGATAGTATTTCACTGGGTCGTTTACTTGGACAGGACAACCTTGATGCCAATAATATTGGTAACTATCTGCATGTCCTAGATAGCAATGCATACAGTTTAGGCCTATGGAGAACCGCCATTTTCGTCAACGTTGATGGCGATTTTTCTGCCGCTGATAAACAATCACTCGATACGGCTAACTCCTTAGCAGGCGGTTACGGTACTGATTTACTACTAGAGTTTCAAAATTTCCAAGGCAATAATAATTTTGAAACAGTGACCGGTCACCCTAATAATTCTGTAGCGCAATTTCAGGCATTAATGGATATGGGGTTCTTAGAACTTTCACGCACAGATATTTATGGAAGTACTGGCGGTGACAATCTAGAAGGTACGATTCGAGATGAACGCATCTTCCCTCGTGGCGCATCTTCAGGCGGAGGTGGTGATGACAGCGTTCGTGGTAATGGTGGTGCTGATCGCATGATTTTCGAATCTGGTGATTTAATACGTAATGGCCATGTACGTATACGTGACTTTATTATTGATGATGTACAAACCAACCCTGAAGCGGACAGTGTATCCATTGGCGAGTTAATTGGTTCTAGTAATATCAATGCCAATGATATCGGTGATTATTTGCATATTGTTAGTGGCTTATATGGCCATGTTCGTACCGCTGTTTTTATTAAATCAGATGGAAACTTTACTGCAGCAGAACGACAGGATTTAGATGTTGGTATACGCACTAGCTCTGACCTATTTTTAGAATTCCAAGGGCAACAAGCAAACAACAACTTTGAAACCTTAACGGGCTTTGCCGATAACACCAGCGCTCAATTTCAAGCCTTAATTGATATGGGCTTTTTTGAAATGTAAATTTCACAAGCTCGCTTAAAAAGCACCACTTGGGAGATAAAATATATTTTTCCAAGTGGTGCTTTTACAAATAAAACAAACGCTTCTTTTATAACGAAAGCCATTCATATTACCATCACGCAATTAATTGGGGTCAGATAAGGTTTTGTCACGTAGCAGTGACAGGTGCAATACATAGTAAAAAATAAAAGTGACTATCTCCACTTTTAGCCCTTACGGATCGTCTGCTGGAGTTTGATTGCGAAAAATAATGTCATCGGCAGAGAGTTCGATGTAGCTACTTTCTGACGCAGAAAACGCATGCTGTAATTCGGTCTGTAATGTATCGAATGCTTTTTTATCGGTCTGATATTTGTTCTTATTCATTACGGACTCGCCAAAATAGTTTGGTAAAGATTGCATCCAATATTCTGTACGTGGCAAGTTATTTTTTTAGGATCAACGCTCGCATCACCGCAATATTCACTTCAACCTCTCAATAACCCCCACCACAAACAAGCCCGCAACCGCCCCCACTAAATGTGACTCCGGGTAGGCTTTCCATTGGGTATTCACAAATACGGTTTCTTGGGTGATTAGGTCGGCAATTAATTTGATGACGATAAGCAGTAAGGGCATTACGCCGATTAGGTTTTTATGATGCTTTGCATGGAGGTAAGCCGCCGAGATTAATGGCGAAAATAATATACCGGATAAGCCACAGTAATGGTTGATAGGCGACCAAGTAGATAGCAGTAATATATTGACCAGCAAAACGCCCGCGACAACAGCCGGTATAAGGGCTCTTGTCGAATAAGTGGCTAGCCATACTAGGCTTGCCGAAAACGCGATGATATCCCAAAAGGCATGACTAAAAGAACTGTGAGTAAAATGGCCTGAAAGTAATCGCCAGTATTCGCCCTGTGTTATAGCGGCTTTATCGAAGACTAATAAGTCAAAATATTGTTGGCAGAAAAACGCGATGACAGTAATACCACATGCCACTTGAGCAAACCGTAATAGCCTTGCTAAGAAAAAACCCCCGCCGTATAGGCGGGGAGTGAAGGGTGATAGGCCAAGTATTTTCACAAGATTATTTTTCACTGACTCAGTCCTGAATACGCTTGCGCATGTTGGGTAATAGCATCAGTGACAACAATAGCAGTACCCATAGTGGATTAACTGCACCGGCACCGCCGCCGCCGCCATTATTGCCAGAAGAGCTGCCAGAAGAGCTGCTAGAAGAATTGCCTGAAGAGTTGCCGCTAGAATGACTAGCAGAAGGGTGAGACTTTTTGAACATAGGTTGCTGCGTATCTACTCGGTTATTGGTCACAGGCTGTGCGCTGCGTTCTTCTCGCGCTTTTTGTTCCGTCTCTACGCGGCGTTGATTGTTTCTATCGATATTTAGCGATTGAAAAACCGCTTCTTCCACCACAATCATCGAGGTGTAATCCGTTACTAAACCATACTCTACGGCAATGTCGGCGATGGCTTGTTCGGTATCTTTATCCGCGCCATAGTAGTCGAGCTGTGACTGTAGATGCTCGATAGAAGCAAAAGCCCACAGGCGTTCGATCTCCGGATTGCGATGGCTGACATCAGGAAAGTTAACGGTAGTACGATAAGTTTTTTCGTTGCCGCCTATTTTTGCGGTTAGCACTACGTTGGCAGTGCCGGGCTTCCAGTAGTGACCAAACACTGTTAACTGTTCACCACGGTATAAACTGCTTATTTTTTCGGGTGTGATGTTTTTTACTTTAACGCCATCAATATCTAAATCGATATCTCTAAATGCCTGATGAGTGAGTTTGCTTGTGGCCAACATAATGTGTCCCACAATATCATCCGCATTGGAAACCGACATGGCAAAGCCGTTGGATACGTCGGCCATCTCTTTGAGTAGCGGGCGGTTGGCACTGTTACCCATAATAAAAGTGAAGAGGCGTACATCGTGATCGTTCAACAGTTTTAGGAAGGTTTTCTTTTCTGTTTGGCCTACATTGGCTACGCCATCGGTGACCAATATAATGCCAGCAGGGCGATCGGCATCGATGCCTGTTAAGCCTTTCTGTAAGCCTGCATATAGGTTAGTACCTCCACCCACTTTATAGTTGTCCAGTTGTTGTAATACGTTAGCGACATTGGCTTGAGACACGGTTAAAAAACCAGAGGTGAGATCTACAGAACCATTATTAAATAAAACGACTTTAAAGCGATCCTGTTGGCGTAATTTTTCTAAACCTTGACGCACTCCCTCGACTAATGTGGCGTACTTTCCGCTCATCGATCCTGAAATATCCAATACGAAAATCCAATCACTACCAGTAGTCACTTTGCCTAAATCATCTCCCGGGGTTAAGGTGAGCATAAACGTACCACGCTGGTTGGCTTCGGGTTTATAGGTCACAAGGTCTACGCTTCCCGGTAGGCCTTCTTTATGACGCCAGTACACAACAATATCTTGTGAAAGGGTAATCACATTTTGTGTGTTGCCGGCTTCTTCTAGGTTGGCTTGGTTGACTAAGCTAGCAGACCACTCATTGGGTGATAATTGTTGGATGGTCGCATTGGGGTGTTTAGGTAAACGCAGTGCATCAATAGGGTAGCTTGATCGAAAATGTAAATCGAAACTAAATTTTTCTGTGACCACTTCATTGCGTGACCAGAAAGCGTTTTTTTCTTCATCCACGCCACCGTCTTCTAAGGGATATACGTAGCGCCCTATATCGGTATCAATATGTGCTGGCTGTATATAGACCAAGCGTATTTTGACATCGGATTGCGCTTTAACGGGATAAACGTTGATATCAAATGTTTTGTATTCATCTTTTTCTACCAGTGCGGTACTGCGACCTGCAGATTTTTCATTGTTGTAAATCTCTCTCGCTTTTTGTTTTTCGACGACCTCAGCTATAACAGCTTGGCCGTTGATCCAATACATAAACTCGCCGACGGAAGCCGATTCTGGCACGGGGAAAGAATACAGGGCTTCCAGTTCTAGTTGATGGGGGTTATGAAATACTTGCTCGATGGAGGTGGTGACATAGCCATCTTCGATAGTGACATTGACATGGTGTTCGCGTATTTCTAGATCAGGCAAGCCACTGTTCACTGGCGTCATTAACCCGGCTCCATTGGCTATAGAGCTAATGACTAACGGAACCGCAACACACATTAGTTTTATTAAGGTTATTGTTTTCATCATAAGGTCCTCTGTTGTCTTGATCACATGGAAACCATTAAGTGGTTTTAAGGGAGTGTGGTCGTGATAAAAGAGGATTAACAGCGGAACTAAAAAAGTCGCACCATGTGCGACTTTTCGTTTTAGAGGGTAGTACTTAACTGGCTAGTACTTAACTGGC
>AEVK01000246.1 GCA_000209515.2 gamma proteobacterium IMCC1989 | reverse complement strand
TAAAACAGATACTAATATTAAAGTAAATAAGAACAATAAAGAGTAGTTTATGAAAATTGCAGTGATTGGCTCTGGTATTTCTGGCTTAACTTCAGCCTACCTGTTGTCACGAGAGCATGAAGTGGTTGTCTACGAGTCTGCAGATCGTTTAGGCGGGCATACTGCCACAATGAATGTAGAATATGCTGGCGATGCTTACGCTGTTGATACCGGTTTTATTGTATTTAATGATTGGACTTACCCGTTATTTCAAAAACTATTAGCGCAGCTTGATGTTGATTCACAACCCACAGATATGGGCTTTAGTGTGAGCTGTGATGAGACTGGGTTAGAATACAGCGGCAATAATGTAGACACATTATTTGCTCAGCGCCGTAACATTGTTAGTCTGCGTCATTGGCGGATGATCAAAGATATTCTACGTTTTAATAAGCAAGCCCCGCTTGATGTCGAAAAAGGCGGCGAGTTTGATACGATGACCTTAGGCGAATATCTTCGCCAACATCGCTACTCTGATGTATTCACGGATAAATATTTAGTGCCAATGGGTGCTGCTATTTGGTCAGCCAGTACCTCGGCAATGAAGTCTTTTCCATTACAGTTTTTTGTTAGATTCTTTGTGAATCATGGATTGCTGAGCGTGAATAATCGCCCTCAGTGGCATGTGATTAAAGGCGGCTCAAAATCCTATATCGAACCACTAATCTCATCATTTAAAAATAATATTCGTCTGTCATCGACCATCACATCCATCACCCGTAATGATGCAAAAAAGGGCCATGTAGTGATTCATACCGAGCGTTATGGCGAAGAGGTATATGATCAGGTGGTGATTGCGACACATAGTGATCAAGCTTTGGCGCTGTTAAGTGATGCCAGTGATAGTGAAAAACGCGTACTAGGCGATATTACTTATCGTGAAAATGATGTGGTGCTTCATACCGATGCATCATTATTGCCTAGTAATAAAAAAACGTGGTCAAGTTGGAATTACCGTATTACGAATGATGTTAAAGAAGGTACTCAAGGAGATAACGATAATCCGCCTGCGCTCACTTATAATATGAACATTTTACAAGGACTAACCGCGCCCTGTACTTTTTGTGTGACACTCAATAAAACGGACAGTATCGATCCGGAAAAAATACTGGGACGCTATCGTTATGACCATCCGGTTTTTTCCATGAAAGCTATTGCTGCTCAACAGCGCTGGCAAGATATTAATGGTGTGAATAATACATGGTTTTGTGGTGCATATTGGGCCAATGGTTTCCATGAAGATGGTGTTAAAAGTGCCGTGCGTATTGCTGAAAAATTTGGGATAGCACTTTAATGCCAGAGACGGCAATAGCAGATGACCAAGATCCTTGGCATAGCGCCATTTACGAAGGAACTGTACGGCATCGACGTTACACACCTAAATTTCATGGGTTTACCTATCGTGTGTTTATGGTTTACCTCGATTTACAGGAAATGAATGAACTGTTCCAGCAAACACCTTTGTGGTCAAACGGAAGGTTTTCTTTGTCTTGGTTTCGACGAAAAGATTTTTTTGATGGTAACAAGCATAATGATTTATATGATGCTGTAGCCGATTATGTTGAGATGGAAACAGGTAAGCGCCCTAGTGGTGCTATACGTATGTTGACCAATCTTCGTTATTTTGGGTTTATTATTAACCCCATTACCTGTTATTACTGTTTTGATAAAACTGGAAAAATATTAGAGACTGTCGTTGCCGAAGTGACCAACACTCCTTGGGGAGAGCGTTGCCATTATATTTTGAATATGAAAAACAATAGCGGTGATGCGTTTGTTAATAGTGAAAGCAATGGTAAGAACAATAATGACAATAAAAGTGATAACGCAACCGATAATGAAACGAATAACGCAACGAATAACGAAAGCCCCATCGCTAAAAAAATGAAATCGGCACCAGTTACCTTCGATTCAGTTACCTCCGATTCAGTTACCTTTGATAAAACAATGCATGTATCGCCATTTCAGCCAATGAATCTAGTGTATCAGTGGCGAGGTAAGCAACCAACAAAGCAATTGGCTATTCATTTGGATGTTTTTGATGCCGATGATATGTCACCGCCGTATACGGATGATTCTGTGAATCCTAAACCCGTTTTTGATGCGACTCTCTTGCTGGAGCGCCAGCCGATGACGACGAGCACAATGAACAAAAGAATACTGTGTTATCCATTGATGACCATGAAAGTGTTCGTTAGTATTTATTGGCAAGCGGTAAAATTGTGGTGGAAAAAAATCCCTTTTCATAGCGCGCCGAATAATAAGCCCGCTAAATATAATAAATAAAAGTGCTAGCAGGAGAACAGTAGTGCGAGCAGTAAGTATTGATAAAACAAAAGTGAAGACCTCTGATCAGCCGGCGAATGGTTACGTAGACCGTTGGAGCAAACGCTTTGTGCTAGGTTGGTTAGATAATATCCACACAGGGTGTTTGGTTATTAATGAAGATGAAAAATCGTATAGTTTTGGTCACCCCAATTCCTCGCTGACTGCTTCGGTTACTGTGACCTCTCCCGTTGTCTATCGGGATATATTGTTTAACGGCTTAGTGGGTGCAGGAGAAGCCTATATGAGAGGGGCTTGGCACTCCTCTGACTTGGTGGCCGTTATCCGTGTACTGTCTGCCAACATGGCTGAGATGCAATCACAAACAAGTTTTTGGTCTTCTATTAACCAGCGGTTAACTGGACTAGCGCACCGTTATTTTCGTGCGAATACACAAGCCAATTCACGCTTAAATATTGCTGCTCATTATGATTTAGGAAATGACTTTTTTAATTTATTTCTTGATAAAAGCATGATGTATTCATCGGCAATATACCCAACAGTTGATGCTTCTCTTGAGGTGGCGGCGACCTATAAACTGGAGCATATTTGTCAGCGATTACAATTGACCGAGAATGATCACTTGTTAGAAATTGGTACTGGCTGGGGAGGTATGGCTATTTATGCGGCGACACAGTATGGTTGCCGTGTGACCACGACGACCATATCTAAAGAGCAGTATGAACATGCTCGCGCTGAAGTGGTAGCGGCAGGCCTAGAAGATAAAGTCACCTTGCTTCTGAATGATTATCGAGACCTCGAAGGGCAATTTGATAAGCTGGTGTCGATTGAGATGATCGAAGCAGTAGGGCACCAGTATTATCAGCAATATTTTAGTGCCTGTAGTCGCTTATTAAAGCCCGACGGTTTGATGTTGATTCAAGCGATTACTGTGCCAGACCAGCGTTATGAAATAACGAAAAAAAGTACAGATTTTATTCAACGTTATATTTTCCCTGGTGGTGAGCTGCCGTCGATTCATGTTATGTCAACACATGTCACTCGTGATACCGACATGCAAATTGTCGGCGTTGACGATATTACTATCGATTATGCCAACACATTGGCAGCATGGCGTGAGCGCTTTTTTCATGCGATTGATCAAGTGCGTGAACAAGGCTTTGATGATGTCTTTATTCGCATGTGGGATTTTTATTTGGCCTATTGTGAAGGCGGTTTTAGAGAGCGAACTATTAGCACGGTACAGCTGCTTATGGCTAAACCTCGTTGCCAGCAACTGCCCGCCGTCTTTCGTCATCGTTCGGCTTTGACATAAATTTAAAGAGATACAATATGTCGAATACATTACGATTGTTAACTAATGTTGTACTGTTTCAGTTAGGTTGGTTCGCTTGTCTGTTGTTAAGTGGCGTCTGGGTTGTATTAATCGCGATAACTGTTTTGTTGTTGCATTTTTATTTTATTGTGCCCCAAGAGCAGCGAATAAAAGAGCTTAATTTAATTGTAATAGTACTTTTTGTGGGCGTTATTTTAGAGTTGTGTTACCTGTTTGGCGAAGTGTTAATTCGATCAGGCGGCGAAAGCTATCCAGCTTTTTGGTTGTTAATAATATGGGCGTTGTTCGCAACGACATTTCGTTATAGTTTGTCTTGGCTTCGACCGAAGTTATGGCTGGCGTCAATTTTTGCAGGTGTTGCTGCCCCTATGAGCTACTATGCGGGTGCTAATTTGAATGCAACTGTATCGTTAAGCGACAACGCTATTTTTAGTTTAGCCGTTATTGCAGTCAGTTGGGCGATTGTATTTCCTTTGCTGATGAAAAGGCTAGTACCTGTTACTCAGCAAAGTTAATGCGTTTCTTAAGGCTATATTTTCATGTATGTCATTTGCAAGTGCTTCGAATTATTCAAGGCCTGTCTTGAGGTTTTGCATTCAACATTTATTCACAAGGTGAGCTATGTTTAAATATTTATTGCTATTACTTTTGTCACCATTAGCCGTTGCTGATGATAACTGTCCCTATCGACAAGGCGCAGCTATCATTGGCGTCGCGACTGACTCGAAGACAAATGATTTTTTGTATTGTGAATATCATTTTTTGAAAGACCGACAAAGTGCGGCGATTAATGCAGTGACTTCATTGGATAATGTTGTTTTTTCTGAAGTTGAATACAGAAATAATAAACAAGAGTTAATTGCACAGAAGAAGGCCGATTTCTCAAAAAACCGTTTAGTACCTGTCGTTGAGCAAATAGATTTTCGTCATAACGAAAAAGTGTCAATACAACAGCAGGCTGACAATGTAAGTAATGCCGATCAGGTAGTGCTTAAGGTGCGTTATCAGGAACCCAACATTGATAGCATGAAAGAAATAGAGGTGGGCCTCGGTGAGAATACTATTGCGGATGCTGGATTTGATAATGCGATAAGATTTTACTGGGATGATGTCTTGTCTAACGATAAGGTTATTTTGAATTTTGTGGCACCACAACAACAAACGACTCTTGCCCTATCGGTAAAGCAGCAGTCATTAAAGCGCTGTCAGAAGTTAAGTAGTGTGGTTTACACTGAAGAGGAACATCTTTGTATAAAGGTAAAAGCAGCAAATATTATTCTAAACTGGTTGGTGAAACCTATTTACTTAGTGTACGAGCGCGCTTCCAAGCGTTTGCTAACCTTCTCTGGGCATGTAAATATCACAGACAGTAACGGTGAAGGGCAGGACGCGACGATTGAGTATCGTTATCAATAAAGGCATGGCTGAATGAATTAATAAATTAACCAATAAATTAGCTAATAAATTAAAATACGCTAATTTTCTACACCTTAGCGAAAATACATTTCTTTGCGATCTGTTAGTAGTAACAGTTGAAGTAAAAAATGATCAACATGACTTTTTTGTATATCTTTGTCTAGCTCTAAAGTCGATTGGTGTAGTTGAAAATAAATTGCCTTTAAGGTGCTGTAAATGACTTTCTGCCAATCGTTATTATCGTCTATGTGATGGTGGCGTAAGCTGCTATGTACCCATCGGTCGATTAATATGTCACTCGGTAAAGGCGATTTTTTAGGCGTGACTTTCTGTTTTTCGTATAGCTGACTGGTTAAGTGTTTGAGAATTCGGCTTATTTGTTTTCGCTTATGATACTGGGACTTTTCATTGTCCTTATCACGTTGCTCTTTCTTTAAGATGAGAGGAATCATACTGCTCGCTCGAATGCTCACAAAAGTAAGTAAGGTTAATCAATGAAGGTGAATAAAAACGAATGAAATATTGTTTTTATAACTAATGAACTAAGTCAATTTTTTTGTTAAGTCGGTT
>AEVK01000247.1 GCA_000209515.2 gamma proteobacterium IMCC1989 | reverse complement strand
CAGAAAGCAACATCAAACACTTTCTTGATGTACTCGGCATTCTTAGTATTGGTCCCGATAAGGTAAATCAACTACGTCATATGCGTATATTACCTAATCACGACGCGCTACTTAAACATATGGAAAAGCATGCTGAGCTATTGAAGCCACGCTTTGAATGTGTGCTGAATCATTTGAATGCAAACTTTGCTGATAATGACTTAGGTGAATGGGAAAGTGCCGAAGGCGGTTACTTCATCTCGTTTAACACCCAGCCAACGCTAGCAAAAACTGTGGTAAAACTGGCGGGCGAAGCCGGTGTTAAATTAACACCAGCAGGTGCCACCTTCCCTTATGGTAATGACCCTCACAACAGTAATATTCGTATTGCACCATCTATGCCGAGTTTAAATGACATTGACCAAGCCATGAAAATTTTTGTGAACTGCGTAAAATTAGCTTCGGTGAAAAAGGCCTTAGCGTAAAAAAATAGCAAAAATAATCTATTAACTAAGCACAAGTAAAGGGCGACAAACCGTCGCCCTTTTTATACCTGTCCATCCATCGCCCTTACTGCAAGTGATGAAACATCGCGAGAAAATCATGCCTTTAGAATGGAACGTCAATAATACCGACTCCCCACGCTACCTTCATCAAACAGTATGCAACGAACCAAACGAAGCGGCTATCAAAGAAGTGGTTGATGGATCAATCGAGCGAGCAATAGATTGTCTACACGAGAACATTCAAGATGATTCATTGTATTTTTTAGTGGAGTGGAATGACGCTGAATCGTCGTTAACGATTATCGTCACCGACGACTCAAAACAAAAAGAATCACCACATAAAATTGTGAGCGACTTTAGTAACGTTATGTGTCATGTCATGGGTCAAGAGATGAGCTCCACGATAAAAAACAGCAATGTGGATATAGATAAAATTCAATATTGGGTAAGAGATTTTTTAACCACCAGCACCGGATTTATCCGTTTTTCGCTAGTCGCTATATTTTCCCGCGGCGATCGCAATAACACCCTACTCATGTAGGACGTTATATTTTCTAAGATTATTCTAGCGACTTATTCTAAGGCCTTATCTAAGGCCTTATGCAACGTACCGTAACGAAACGTAAAGCCCGACTTTGACAACTCATGAGGCACCACTCGTTGCCCTTCGATCAGCAATTGAGATGCTTCACCAAAAATCATTTTCAATACAAAAGCAGGCATAGGAAAAAGATGGGGGCGAGATAATTTTTTCGCCAGCATGGTAGTAAAGGTATTATATTGAACCGGTTCTGGAGCAGTGGCATTAACCGCTCCCTCTATATCTGGCTGCTCCATTAAAAAGATAATAGCATTTACCATATCCTCGATATGAATCCACGAGAACCATTGCTTACCAGAAGCGACATTACCCCCCAAACCTAAACGAAATGGCGTTAACATTTTTTGCAACGCCCCCGCTTTACCATCCAACACAACGCCCGTTCTCAGCAGACAAACTCGCACCCCCAGTGACCTTGCTTTCAACGCTTCAAATTCCCACTCGCTACACAAGCGACTAGGAAAACAATTACGCGTGCTGGCGCCTTCTGCTAACGGGAGCCCTTCAGGATGATTACCGTAGTAACCAATCGCCGAGCCGCTAATCATGACTTTGGGTTTAACCGTCGTCTTTGAAATCCACTTATTCAGGTGCTGTGTTAAACCGATTCGACTCCCGCGCAGCTGTGACTTACGCTTTCTCGTCCAGCGTTTATCCATAATCGGCTCACCAGCCAAATTCACCACTACATCAATGGGGAGACTTACATCGCGGAAATAATATACATATTGGACACGATCACCGAACAGCGCTCGCGCTTTGTCGACATCACGACAGAATAAAACAAGAGTGTGTTGCTTAGCTAACAAGGCATTGACTAGGTGACGACCAATAAAGCCTGTGCCACCCGTTATAAGAATATTCATCTGTGTTTTCCTTATCAAATGACCACCCACGCCCTGTGATGATGGAATACGGTTAATGTAAAAAACGTTTAGCAATACCGACAAAAATGTCGGGTTTTTCGGCATGCAACCAATGGTGCGTACCGCTGATAATTTTTACGCTGGCATTAGGGAAAAGGTTCACAATTTCTTCTTTATGTTCAGGCAAAATATAAGGTGATAACTCGCCTTTGATAAACAGCACTTCGCCAGTAAACGGCGCTTCTACTTGAGTATTCGCATCAATCAATTGCTCATAAGCGCCAATAAGCCCATCAATATTGGCTCGCCAATACCATGTGCCACCGCTGTTTTTTTCGAGGTTTTTCAGTAGAAAACTACGGGTGGATAACTCGCTCACATGCGGCTGCATCATTTTATCAGCATCAATACGGCTTGTAATAGCCTCTAGATCCACCGCTCGAAAAGCCGCAAACACATCGTTATGGCGAGCGGTATACGCGACGGGAGCAATATCAGCCACGATAAGCTGATTCACTTTTTCGGGATATCGCAAGGCGATCTCCATACCCACTTTACCCCCCAAGGAATGCCCTAGAATGCGCACGCTATCAAGGTCATTTTCGCCCATCCACGCCACAACGGATTCCGCCAACATAGGCAGGCTGGCAGTAACGGTATGCGCCGAACGTCCGTGATTAGGTAAGTCGAGGGAGTACACACAATAACTCTCGGAGAGCTTTCGAGCAATCAGCCCTAAATTATCTAAAGAACCAAAGAGGCCATGAATAAAGATAAGCGGAGGCGCATTTTTATCACCTATCTGGCGATGATAAATAGAAGGGGCAGAAGAAACGGTGGAAGAAATAGACTCTACCACTATTAAGAATCGCTATTGGTCGGCTTGCCTGCACGGTGCTCACGTGTCGGGAACTGCGAGACATTGCTCGCACCTTTTATGTCCGACACCTTCACCTGCCCTTCTTTCTCTACTTCATCGATACGAATAATCGACTGCATAGGAATATAAGAACGCTTCACACCAGCAAACTCACCTTTAAGCTTTTCTTCTGCCGGATCAACAATCACCTGCGTGCGCTCGCCAAATAACAGCTCTTCTATCTCGATAAAGCCATACATATCGCTTTGGTAAATATTACGCGCGTAAATTTCGAAGACTTCACCTTCGTTGTAGTAAATCACTTTAAAGATGGATGTGGCAGAATCAGACATAATACTCTCTAACATTAGGAATCAAACAAGGTTTTTAATATGGAGATAAACACCCAACATTACAAGCTTAACCATCGCTTAAAGGTAAAATGGCTCTGCTAGATAAGGGAGAACATCGCTGGCTAGCCCTTCGCCATCATCACTCACTTGCACAACCAGACTCTCGTCATGTACCGATACCGACAACACCACTTGTTGTGTTTTATAGCGTAACGCATTACTCAAAATATTTTTTAACAACAACTTAATACGGATTTTATCAATAAGAAGCATGACGTCTTCGTCGGGCAGATCACAACGCAATGCCTGATTATTATCTGGATGCCCTACTAGAAAACTGTCTACCACCTCATCGCACAAAGCGACTATATTACAATTTGTTTTGTCCAAAGCTTGGTGATTATTCGTTAAGCATTCCATTTTTAAAATCTCACTGATCAAATCACCCACCTCATCAACATCTCGTTTGAGCTGTTGTTTCAGTACGCCGCCTTCTAACATTTCTATCGCAACATTCGCACGAGTTAGTGGCGATCGTAACTCATAGCTAACGGCCAATAGCAACTGTCTTTTAGCATCTAGTATTTTTTGCATCACCTCCTCTACTTCCTCTGCTACCGCTCTGCTTATATTGTTCACACACCCAAAACATCAAAAGGACACCCTATAAGGGTGTCCGTATCGTGCCAAAGATATTTATCTTAACCAAAGATCAATCAGTTAATTGATTTAACGGGGATCATAATAAACAAAGCCCAACCCCCAAGCTTTTCATACACGTAACCGAAGGTAACAAAATGTAACAATAGGAAAAAATAGATAACAGACCAAAAAAAGACCAAGAGAGCAAAACAGCGCCACCAAAGTGAGACTTTAGACGCAGAGTAATCGAATAAAACAGACCTAAAGCGATTAGTCATTGAAAACACCCCCACAACTAGTGTTAAATAGCGCCCTCGTTGCACAACAAACCGTGACAACAACCAACGCATCCGTAGCTCAGCTGGATAGAGTAGGTGGCTTCGAACCACTTGGTCGGGGGTTCGAATCCCTCCGGATGCACCACATATAAAAACCCCACTCTTTTGTGGGGTTTTTTGTATGTGGTGTATCTGGATGATTTGATTTGAACCCCTGTTCGACAAATAGCCGGGAGCTATTTGAACCGCGATAGCGCCCGAAGGGCAGAGCACACGGATGTGCTCTGGTTTATCCCTCCGGATGCACCAGACATAAGACATATAAGCGCGCCGAATAATCCCTCCGTCACTTCTTTTACCTTTCTTACTTCGTTATGATGACCTCTATTATAAAATTGCTGCTATAGGTCATGGTGACAGCAAAAAAGGGACTAAAAGTTGATGATTAAAAAAGTATGTTATGTCTTATTACTAGCAAGCCAATTAATAGCGGCCAATGTAACAGCATCTAAGGAATTATCAGCTGAGCCTCCTAGCCCCTCTCACCACCCTAGCCTATCGAATAACATCAAAAACATTTGCCCCGAGTGCGCAGCTCAATCTAGCCAGCAAACGGCCACTTTAATACTCGATAAAGGAGCAACCGCACTGTATACCCGTGCGTGGCTAACCAACCATTCAGAGCACAGTATCGACATCCAGTACTTCATATGGAGCGAGGATAATATTGGTATTTTAGCGATGGAGGCCTTACTGCAAGCGGCGAATAGAGGTGTGGTGGTAAGAATCATTGTCGATGACTTTTTAATTGATGCCGATTTTTCTGTACTACTCGCGCTAGAAGCGCACCCCAACATTCATATTAAAATCTATAACCCAAAGCATAAAGTCGGCGTATCTACCTTTACGCGCGTCAAAAATCTCACGGCAGACTTTAGAGATTCCAACCAACGAATGCATGACAAACTGGCCATCTTTGATGACACTATTGCTATTACCGGCGGGCGTAATATGGCCGACGAATACTTTGATTTTGACAATCAATATTCCTTTCGCGATAGAGATGTCTTAGTCCACGGCAAAGCCACCACCACCATGAAAACCAGTTTTGAACGATTCTGGAATAGTGATTTATCCTTAGCTCTCAGTCAATTATTAGCCGACGAGCTAGCTGAGTTAACACCCAAAGCGACAACAGACGCCTATAACAGACTGTCGAACTACGCCAATGACCCCAATAACTTTTCAGAAGAAGTGAAGCACGCCATTCATCAATTTCCCACGACCTTCAATACGGTTCTTGATGAAATGCGCTGGAGTGACGCGTATTTTATTTATGACTACCCCGGCAAAAATGACGGCCAATCGGGTCTTGGTGGCGGCGGCAAATCGACAGATGAAATCATCAAACTGCTTAACCGTGCAGAAAAAGAAATCATCATACAATCCCCCTATTTAATTATGCCCCCAGAAGTCATTACGTTTTTTAAAACGCTAATCAATAAAAACATTAGCATTAAAATATCCACTAACTCTCTCGCCTCTACCGATAATTTAATGGCTTACAGCGGCTACCATAACATCCGCGATCAGTTACTCGAGATAGGTATAGCACTTTACGAATATAAACCTGCACCCCAAAACCAAGCAGAGCTGCATCACCGCTATTTACAGCTTAAAGACTCCCCCCCCATATTTGCTCTTCATGCCAAAAGCATGGTGATAGACCGAAAAACTGCACTTATTGGCACCTTTAACTTTGACCCTCGCTCAATCAACCTCAACACCGAAGTCGGCATGGTAATACCTGATGCTACAACAGCCAACGAGCTTTACCAGTTAATTACGGATGACATGAAAGCCGAAAACAGCTGGCACATTTTAAAAAACAACAACCCCGATAGCGAAGTCAGCCTGTGGAAGCGTATTAAACTCACCCTCTTAAAATGGCTACCCTTAGAACCTGTTTTATAAACCACTTCTCTTCTGTCATAAAAAATAAGCGATAGACTATACCGGCGATAAGAAGTTAATCACTATCGCTTCGCCCTAGTTAGTTAAGTATTAGACAGTTAAGTACTAGCCAGTTAAGTACTAGC
>AEVK01000248.1 GCA_000209515.2 gamma proteobacterium IMCC1989 | reverse complement strand
CCACCATTTGTGTAGCAATACCTGCATGGTCTGTTCCTACCTGCCATAAGGTGTTTTTGCCTTTCATGCGCTGGTGACGAACGAGTGCGTCCATAATCGCTTCTTGGAAACCATGCCCCATGTGCAAACTGCCGGTGACATTGGGTGGGGGAATCATGATGCAGTAACTGTTTTCCTTGCCGCCCTTCCCAGAAGGCTTAAAGTAGCCGGCGTCTTCCCATGTTTTATAGCGTGACTGTTCGATTGCTTGAGGTTGGTAAGTTTTTTCCATAATACGTCGTGGTCTTTTGTTACGATCAATGCGTTGCGATCAATGAGAAAGGGCTGTCTATATCAAATTAAGCGTAATGAGTGTTTACGCCAAATGATAATAGATTACTGTTGAAAAGGGTGATTATACAATGATACGCAGGCTAGAGTGGAGGGTAGAGTATTATTTTTTAATGGTATCGTTGTGTTGCTTAACCACGTCTAATAACTTGCGGCGTAGTTCCTGTTCAATCTTAGGGAGATGATGTGCAACAAGCTGGTCGACCAGTTGCTGTGTGTAACTAGTGTCGACTCTAACGTGGCTATTATTAACTTCATTGCTCTGCTCGTTATTCGCATCTCGTTGCAATCGTTGCCTAACATGGGCAGGCAAAAAAGGATTGTTAGATAATGATGTTGCGTTCGGCGTTTTAGTTTCGGTAGTCGTATTGTTGCTGATAATATCGTTAGCCGTATCGTTTAACACGGAGTCCAGTTGAGTGCGGCTGTCGTTGAGTTCAGCTGTTTTAAAAGCTGCTTTTTCAGGTTCTGCTTTGTAACGATGTGTATTGATCTCATTGTGTGCAGGTTCACGAACTTCAGCTTCGCTAAGTTTTCCTTCATTAAATAAGGAGCGCTGTCCGGGTAAAGCGCCACTGGTCATAGGCGATGCGCTCTGTAGATCTTCAGGTTCCTTATCTTGAGGCTCCTTATCTTCAGGTTCCTTAGGCGTGACGCTATCCTGCAGTAGAGGAATGTTGTCTGCTTCTTGGCCGTCCAGTAAGTCTTTTATGGATTCAAGCTCAGTTAGCAGTGTATTTTGTTTTGAATGGAACAAGTCCTTCCTCGTGGTCATCACCCCACACCTCTTTTTTCTTTTATTATTGATTTATGTTCTTCCATCCTAGCCGATTTTTACCTATTTGAAAATACAGCGATCCGTAATATGGAAGAAGGCTAGGCTTGTCTAACATTTAATTGTAGGGGGAAGCTGTATTCTTAGAAGTCCCTACATTTTATGCGATTTTAAAGGGTAGCCCCGGTCACGATAGTGCTGGAAACTCTCTCTAGTGATCGTCAGTAATTTTTCTTCTTGGACAACAATCTCAGACAGTTTATTGAATCGGCTAAACTCTCCGGGTATTGCTTGTTGTAAATTGATGATCACATCATGATAGTTATCGGTATATCCTTGCCAATCAATAACCACCTTTTCTGTTGTGCCTGTAGACGATGGGTCGGAGGATGAAAAACAATGTGGGACAAAAGCTTCTGGTTTAAATGACCATAAATACTCGCTTAGAGAGTCGGCGTGAGCTTCATCGCTTACACGAATAACGACATGCCGCCCTGTATGTAATGCTTTTTCGGCCAGGCGGCAAGCAAAGTGGTCACGGGCGGCAAGCGTGCTTTCGGGAAGTATATAAAAATCGACTTCAGTCATAATAGTGCTTTATTTATCCGCTTTCGCTAATAAATATTGAGTCAGTAATGGTACCGGTCTTCCAGTCGCGCCTTTATTCGCACCGGATAGCCAAGCTGTGCCGGCGATATCTAAGTGTGCCCATGGGTAGCTTTCGGTAAAGTGCGATAAAAAGCATGCAGCGGTAATGCTACCGGCTTCTCGACCACCAATATTGGCAAGGTCAGCAAAGTTACTTTTTAGCTGTTTTTTATAATCATCCCATAACGGCATTTGCCACGCTCTATCGCCAGTGTCGTTACCTGCTTTAAGTAAGTCTTGAGTGAGTTGTTCATTGTTACTAAATAGGCCTGTGGCATGTCCGCCTAGGGCAACCACGCAGGCGCCAGTTAATGTAGCAATATCAACAACGGATTGCGGTTTGTAGCGCTCGGCGTAGCTCAATGCATCGCATAATACGAGTCGCCCTTCAGCATCGGTATTGAGCACTTCAATGGTTTTGCCCGACATAGATGTGACAATATCACCCGGTTTGGTTGCGGTGCTGCTGGGCATATTCTCCGCCGCAGCAACAATAGCAACGACATTTATTTTGGGCGCTAAATCGACAATAGTATTCATTGTGCCAAACACGCTAGCAGCGCCGCACATATCAAACTTCATTTCATCCATGCCGCCGCCGGGCTTTAAGCTAATGCCACCGGTATCAAAAGTAATGCCTTTGCCCACTAATACATGAGGGCGTTGTGATTTAGCGGCGCCTTTGTATTCCATGATGATTAATTGTGCGGGCTCTTTGCTGCCTGCTGAAACCGATAACAATGACCCCATGCCTAAATCAGCCATTTGTTTCTCTGAGAGAATTTTAGCAGTGAGTGTTTTGTGGCTGCGGGCCAGCTTTTTAGCTTCATTGGCTAGATAAGTAGGTGTACAAATGTTGCCGGGTAAGTTACCTAGCTCGCGAGCGACATTCATCCCTTTACCTACGGCTACACCGGTAGCAAGTGCCTGTTTAACTGAAGTAGATGGCACGCCTTTTTCTAGGTGGAAGTTTATTTTGGGGTTAATAGGCTTTTTCTGATGGCTCTTGCACTGGGTAAACCGATAATAAGCGTGAGTGAGTTTTTCCGCACAATATTGCGCTTGTTGGCCTTGGTTCAAGCTTTCTATTTCAATATTATCTAAAAAGATATCGGCGTTTTTTACGGCATTTTTTGCTAAAACACGGCTGTAGCTTGCAGTAGATGAACGATATTTTGCCGCTGTCAGTTTATCTTTTTCGCCTAAGCCGACTAGTATGGCTTTGTTGATATGTTCATTTATTTGGTGAACCACTAAGGTCTGTCCTACTTGACCGCTAAAATTTTCATGGTCGAATAATGTTGCCAAAGAAACACGGCAACTCTTTTCAAACTCTTGTGCATCATCTTTGATCGTCAGTGCAAGGCTGTTAGCTTTTTTTGATTTTTCATTGGCATATACACCAATGACTACGCAATGACTTTTGCATTGCTCTATAGATGTTGTCTTAACAGAAAAATTCATGAAGGTTCCTCAATAGCGTTAACAGTGCGGAGTATGTGTTGGGGTGTCGTTTTTTAAAAGGATCAAGAGAGACAGTATAGCGTATCTCTAACGTTGATGAGTTGTCATTGTTTGTCAGCTCCAACGCATCAACAAATTAAGCTCTATGCCTTGCTCGATAAAAGTGAGAAAATGCGCCCCATGATTATTCCACGCTATTTAACCAAAGAAGTGCTACAGACGACCTTTGCCGTGACCAGCGTATTGCTGATCATTATTATGAGCGGCCGCTTTGTAAAATATTTAGCAGAAGCGGCTGCGGGTAAAATTGATGCGAGGGTGTTGTTTGCGGTGATGTTTTATCGTTTGCCCGGTTTTATGGAGCTGATTTTGCCGTTAGGCTTTTTTGTGTCTATCTTACTGGCTTACGGGCGTCTATATACTGATAGCGAGATGACGGTATTGTTTTCTTGTGGTGTGAGTCGTAAACAGCTGATTGCTTGGACCTATATTCCTGCGGGCATTGTATTGATCATTATTGCTACTTTAAGCTTATGGCTTACCCCGCTAGGTTTACACGAAGCGGAAAAAATTCTGGCTCAGCAACAGGCACGTAATGATTTTGAGACGATGCAAGAAGCGCGCTTTCAGGTATCGCGGAATAAGAGCTTAGTAAGCTATACCGAAGATATTAGCGATAATCGAGAACAGCTTAACGCGTTTTTTTTGGCCAATATGAACGTAGGAGCTGATGAGCCGTTAATGACTGTGCGTTCAGAGGTCGCTGAGTATAAAATCTTAGGTGAAACAGATCAGCGTTATTTAGTGCTCAAGCGTGGCGCACGTTATGAGGGTCAGCCGGGCACTGCGAATTATCGTATTACCGAATTTGAAGAATTTGGTCAGCACGTAGATCCCAAAGGCGAAATTGCAGTTACCAATAACAAGGTAAACCGTTTGCCTACTGTAGAGCTATTGGGGTCTGATTTACCGGATTACCAAGCGGCCTTGCAATGGCGTTTATCATCACCGCTGGTCGTTTTAATTGTTACCTTATTAGGTGTCTTGTTTAGCCATACGAACCCTCGTCGTGGTCGCTATGCAATGCTTTTTCCTGCGATATTACTGTATCTCATCTACCTTGTGCTATTAAATAGTGCGAGAGGTGCAGTTGAGGAGCAGCGCTTGTCATCGGCTATTGGTCTATGGGGTGTTCACTTTATGTTCTTCGTCTTAACGATAAGTTTATTGGCTGATAAACAGCAATGGAAGCGGTGGCTTGGGAAAGTACATGAACAAAAGCAAAGCCCGTGTTTATCACAACAAGCTGTTAAAAAAGGATAATTTGTTACCGTGCGCTTATTAAATGCCTACATTTTTCGTACCACGGTTGTCTCTATTTTGGTGGTACTTCTGGTTATTACGGCACTAGATATCCTAGCCAAACTGATTGATGAACTAGGCAATTTAACGCCCGCCTATACCTTTGCCGAAGCCTTGATATATGTCGTCTTAGCCATTCCTTCTAGTTTTTATCAGTACATGCCTTTCGCGGGCTTAGTGGGTGGCTTGGTAGGTTTAGGTAGCTTGGCATCGACCAGTGAACTAGTAGTGATGCGTGCTGCAGGTGTGAGTTTGTTGCGGTTAACGTGGGCGGTGTTAAAGCCTGTATTGTGGTTTATTGCAGCGATGCTAGTGTTTGCTGAATATGTGATTCCCGTGTCCGACCAATATGCCGAGAGCCGTCGCTCAGCTTTATTACAGGGAGGAAATACAGCATTGAGTGCTAAAGGAGGCGTTTGGAATCGCGAAGGTACGTTGTTTATGCACTTTAATAGTGTGCAGGCCAATGGTAAGTTGTTGGGTGTGACACGCTATCAATATGATGATAAGCAGCGTCTGACCTTAGCGAGCTTTGCAGAAACTGCGCTGTATACCGCTGATGGCTGGAGAGAAGAAAATGTAGTTGAAACACGCTTTCTCGATGCTCAATCTTCAAGTGATAAAGAAGCACTTATCACAACCGCAACATATCCCTCGCGCCCATGGCAAACTGAATTATCGCCGAATTTATTAACTATTTTGGTGCAAGATACGGATAACTTAGCAATTACCAAGTTATATGATTATGCGCAGTATTTAGAGAAACAAAATCTAGATAATGGAAAGTATCTGCTTGCGTACTGGGGGAAGGTTTTACAGCCATTAGTGATTATTAGTTTGGTGTTAGTTGCCATCTCTTTTATCTTTGGCCCGCTGCGTGAAGTGACTATGGGTTATCGTATTTTTACTGGTGTGGTAGTGGGAATTGTCTTTCAGCTCACTCAAAAATTACTTGGTCCTGCAAGCTTGTTATACGGAATTTCGCCTTTATTTGCCGTGTTGCTACCTATTTTGTTTTGCTTCGGTGTAGGTCTGTTTTTGTTGGCTCGAACTAGATAGCTGGGCAGTTTAAGTGACTAGTTAAGTGGCTAAGTTAACTGCCTTTGGGAAGTAATATTACTTGTGTTTTGGTGAATATATCGTGGATGCATTGCTTGTCGTTACGCAAAAAACCGATAAAAAAGCTCGTAAGCCCTATCGGTGCAAGTACACATCGTCCTAAACACTGTTGCAACGATGGTGTATCTACCGTCTCTTCTTTTACTATTTTTAAGCGCCACGCTCGCATACCTAAGGTTTGTCCGGCCTTCATCCAGAAAAAACAGAAAAACCCAACAACCACAACGAGCCATCCTAGTTGGAATAAGAGGTGCAATGGGCTGGTGGTGCCAACGCTTTCTGCACCGCTTAACCACTGGCTAAGTGCAACACCAATCGCTCCATACCCCATGCTGACCGCCGCAATAAGTAATGTATCGTAAATAATCGCTGCAAAGCGTCGCCATATTGGGCTGTATTGTATTGCTTGTGTCATAGCCTGTCTGTTGTTGCCGTTCGTGATGGTGATTCGTGATAGTGATTCGTGATGGTAATAGTGCATGTAATCGTCGATAAATGGTAACACTGAATCGCCTTTTCAGGAATGGCTGTAAGCTTATGGATGTTGGCTCTTGAAATCCATTTACCATTACCCCATATACCGACTCATACTAATTTTGCATGCTAACTTTGACCATTTATATTAAGGAGTCTTCTGTGACAGCTACTGCTACTGCCGAGAAAGAAACGTTAGGTTTTCAAACCGAAGCGAAACAATTATTACAATTAATGATTCACTCATTGTATTCCAATAAGGAGATTTTCCTTCGTGAATTGGTCTCTAATGCTTCTGATGCGGCAGATAAGCTGCGTTTTGAAGCCGTCAAAAATGGCGATTTATATGAAGGTGACTCAGAATTAGCGATTCGTGTGAGTTTTGATAAAGACGCTAAAACGGTCACTATCAGCGATAACGGCATTGGTATGAGTCGCGAAGATGTGATTAGCCACCTAGGAACTATCGCTAAATCAGGTACTGCTCAATTTTTATCTAGTCTGTCTGGCGATGATAAAAAAGACTCTCAATTAATTGGACAGTTTGGTGTTGGTTTTTACTCGTCCTTTATTGTTGCTGACCGTGTTGAAGTGTTAACCCGTAAAGCGGGTGCGCCAACATCAGAAGGCGTACATTGGGAATGTGAAGGCGATGCTGAATTTACGGTTGAAGCGATCGAAAAAGCGGATCGTGGTACGACCATTATTCTTCATTTAAAAGACGATGCTGAAGACTTCGCTGATGGCTTCCGTTTACGCTCAGTGATTAAAAAATATTCTGACCATATTTCTTTGCCGGTCATTATGCAGAAAGAAGCACATGGTGAGCCGGAGGAAGGTAAAGAGCCAGAAGCGCCAGAAGATGAAACCATTAATACGGCAACGGCACTATGGACACGCTCTCGCTCGGAAGTGAAGGATGAAGAATACCAAGAGTTCTACAAGCACGTCTCTAACGATTATCAAGATGCCTTAACGTGGAGTCATAACCGTGTTGAAGGTAAATTAGATTACACCAGCCTATTATATCTTCCGAAAAAAGCACCATTTGACCTATATAATCGTGAAGGCACCCGTGGCGTAAAACTCTATGTACAGCGCACGTTTATCATGGACGAGGCAGAGCAGTTCTTGCCAATGTATCTTCGTTTTGTGAAAGGTATAGTTGACTCTAATGATCTGTCGTTGAATGTCTCTCGCGAAATTTTACAAAAAGATCCTAATATTGATGCAATGCGTGCGGCGTTAACGAAGCGCGTATTGGATATGTTAGATAAAATGGCGAAGAAGAAGCCAGAAGAGTACGCTGAATTTTGGAAAGAGTTTGGTGAAGTCTTGAAAGAAGGCCCAGGCGAAGATTTTGCTAACAAAGAAAAAATTGCCAAGTTATTACGCTTTGCGACCACACATACCGATACTGAAACGCCAGATCAGTCTTTAGAAAATTATGTGTCGCGTATGCAAGAAGGCCAAGAAAAAATCTATTACGTAGCCGCTGAAAACTTTAATACAGCGAAAAATAGCCCGCATCTAGAAGTCTTCCGCAAAAAAGGCATCGAAGTATTGTTGTTATCTGATCGAGTAGATGACTGGATGATGAGTCACTTACGTGAGTTTGATGGTAAGCAATTGCAAGATGTCGCGCGCGGCTCATTAGACCTAGGTGACTTGGATACTGAAGAAGAGAAACAGGCACAAGAAAAAATCAATGAAGAACTAAAAGGCTTGGTTGAGCGCAGCAAGGCAGTATTAGAAGAGCAGGTGGCAGAGGTACGTTTAACTCACCGTCTAACTGACTCGCCAGCTTGTGTAGTGGTTGGTGAAGACGATATGGGTGCGCAAATGCGTCGTCTAATGGAGCAAGCAGGCCAAGCGATGCCAGATGTTAAGCCAACATTTGAGCTGAACCCAGAGCATCCATTAGTGAAAAAATTAGATCTAGAGGCAGATGAAGACCGTTTCGCAGATTTGGTACATATCTTATTCGATCAAGCGACCTTATCCGAAGGTGGGCATTTAGATGATCCTGCTGCGTATGTTCAGCGTCTTAATCGTTTGCTGCTAGAGCTTAGCCATTAATCAATGACAAGTAGAATTAAGTAAAGTTAAGTTAAGTAGAATATTATTTCTGCATCTCAAAAGCAGCAAAGAGAAGTCTTTGCTGCTTTTTTATTAATGCAGGCTTTGTTCTATAGCTGAATGTACTTATAATTCCCTATCAACCCATAATGATAATAATAGTATGAGTAATATTCCTGTAGTCACCGTTGTCGGTGGTGGTAGTTTTGGTACTGCATTGGCCAATACCATTGGATCCAACGATTTCCCTGTTTATTTGTGGATGCGTGATGAAGAGCGCGCACGAGATATTCAGCAGTCACGCGAAAACACCCAATATCTACCCGGTTTTACGTTAAACCCTCTGGTGCAGGTGGTGTCGGATCTTGAGTTGGCATTGGCGCAAAGCGATGTAGTGTTTATCTCTGTTCCTAGTGTGGCGTTTCGCACCGTTATTCAGCAGCTTAAGCCTTTCTTGCCAGCATCTACATATGTGATTAGTACCACCAAAGGTATCGATTCCTCAGGCTTTACTTTAATGAGCCAAATTTTAGAGGAAGAAGTTCCCGGTCATGGAATTGGTGTGTTGAGTGGGCCTAACTTCGCCAAAGAAATGATTCAACAGCAATTGACCGGTTCGGTTATCGCGAGTGAAAATGAGCCACTGATCCAGCGCGTACAAGAAGTGCTTTGCTCGTCTACTTTTCGCGTTTACAGCAATGATGACCGCTATGGTGTTGAGTTAGCTGGCGCACTGAAAAATATTTACGCGATTATAGTCGGTATGGCAGAGGCAAGGCGTTGTGGGCAGAATACTCTAGCGATGTTGATGACACGCTCTTTAGCGGAAATGGGACGTTTCTCTCATCGCTTAGGTGCAAACCCAATGACCTTATTAGGCTTGGCGGGTGTTGGCGACCTTATGTTAACCTGTGGCTCTAACCTGAGTCGTAACTATCGCTTAGGCTATGCATTGGGTAGCGGCAATAGTTATGCGCAAGCAGTTGAAGAGATTGGCCAAGTGGTTGAAGGGGTAAATACTTTGCGACTGGTGAAAGAGAAAGCCGACGACATGCAAATTTACATGCCACTAGTTTCGGCCTTGTACGCGCTAATGTTTGACCAGCAATCTGTAGATAGTATTATCATGCAGCTAATGTCGAGCGATCATAGCGATGATGTTAATTTCACGAGTATATAAATCCAAGGATTATTGCTCCTATAAAAATACTGATACAGCTAAGAGTGTTTTAAATGAGTATATTGAGAGTAAAGTTTTTTGAATAAAAGTATTATTAATAAAAGCATCATAACTAACGTTATCGCTGTAGCCTGTATCGTTGCGGGTAATGTTTTCGGCCAGTATTGGTTATTGACCGCCGGATTATTTGCGCTGTCTGGGGCTATTACCAATTGGTTAGCTGTACATATGTTGTTTGAGAAAATCCCAGGGCTTTATGGCTCAGGTGTTATTCCTGCTCGTTTTGAGGATTTCAAATTGGGTCTGCGCCGTTTGATGATGGAGCAATTCTTTACCAAAGAGAATATAGATCGCTTTTTATCTGAGAGTGCCAATAAATCCAATACCATAGATTTTGCCCCCGTCATTGATAAAGTAAATCTTGCCCCAGCGTTTGATAGTTTGATTGATGTTATTGAACAGTCTTCTTTCGGTAGCATGTTGGCTATGGTAGG
>AEVK01000249.1 GCA_000209515.2 gamma proteobacterium IMCC1989 | reverse complement strand
CTTACGGTCACGAAACACAAAACCTAGAAACATCTAAGCACATTTATTCGCTTTCGTGGAGCGAGGTAATTAACAACCCTGAAAATGAAGATACACTAGTCGCAAGTGGATTTTCTTGCCGCAGCCAAGTGAAACGTATTGACGGAAAGCGTGTACCGAATCCACTAGAAGTGTTGTTAGATACGTTGACAGATCGAGTATAGTTTTTACTGAGTTCGGAGATAAAATAGCAAAATAATCAGGGTGTGTTTAACACACCCTAAGCCGTTATTAATATTAACCTTTTGGCGTCGCGCCACCAGCCCCCAACATCACCCCAATCCAACGGGTATCTTCCGAGTTTTCTAATGCGATTTTCACCATAATGGTTAACGGCACTGAGAGTAGCATGCCTACCGGCCCTAGAATCCATCCCCAAAAGACTAACGACAAGAACACGACTAGAGAAGATAAATCTAAGCCTTTTCCCATAAAGCGTGGCTCAAGTACCGAACCAACAATCACGTTTACTAATACATAAAAGATGGCGATGAAAAATGCCTCCCCTACTCCCAATTGCACGACAGCCAATAACACGGGAGGTACTGCGGCAAGAATAGAACCAAAGGTAGGAATGAAGTTAAGCAAAAAGGCTAGCAAGCCCCAGAGTATGGGGTAATCTACACCTATAATAGCAAGAGCAATCATCACCAATACACCTGTCGCCATACTCACTAAGGTTTTGATCGCCATATATTTATTTAAACTATCAGTGAAGCGACTTAAAGCCTCTAGTGTTTTTTCGCTTTTGGTTGATGCTTGAGTTAATTTATCTGAAAAATTTATTTCTTCCGTCAAAATAAAAATAACCGTTAACAATATTAAAAAACCATCCGTCATGATATTACCGAATGATGTTAAGGTATTTCCAGCGATGGTCAATGCCGCGCTGGGGTTAACCATTTCTCGCCATAGTTTCGGGTCAATCGCTATACCCCAACCAGATAACCACGACTGTAAACCAGAGGACAATACCGTAAGACGTGCCTGATACTCTGGAATATTAGCGGTAAAGCTGTTTACAGACGAACCGACAATTGCACCAATAAAAATACCCACTACCACCATCATTACCACTATCAATAAGATAGCGATACCCGTAGGTATTCGGTAACGTTTCATAAAACCAAGTAGTGGTGTACAAATAATAGCGATAAATAAAGATAGGAAGAATGGCACCAATAACGACTCAGCCGCCTTCATACCCGCGACAACAATAATAAAAGCAGCCGTTACTAATAAAAAACGGGAAATAGGTGATGCAGAGGTATCCATAACATTCTCTTTTAAATAGTTAAACCTAAATAATTAAATCTAAAGTAACACTTACTGATTAAGTGCTTTCAACTCCACTAATACATCACTCAGTTGCGCCAAGCCTTGCTCAGAAAATAAGTAAGGTGACATTTGATTACCGATAGAGTGAGACTCTTCGATGTCGAGACATTGCTGACGAACGATTTCTAATTCTGGCGAATGCCGAATAATCATACCAAAGGTCATTTGCCAATTATTATCAGTCGCCTGCCCTGTTAGAACCATCTCTAGTACATGGATCATCTGCTGTTGATCAACACGGTAATAAGGCGTTTTTATTTTTGACAACACCAAAAACAAAACAAAGAGTATGAGTACACTAAAAAGAAGAGTCAATGCTACCGTCATAAACACACTACAAGAGGAGATGTCATTGGCTTAGTTTATCACGTTTATTTATGGAAAAATTGTAGACGAACAGAGAAAGAAAGCGACTTAGCAAAGTTTAGGAAAGTTTAGCAAAATGACGATCTAATATACGAAGAAAGAGAAAAAGAAGGATGGAGAGTAAAGGGGGAAGGGTGAAAGATAAAGGGCGAATAAGTTAAGTTGACATTTTTTTCTTAAGGGCTTCAGTCGCACGATACACCCTCATTTTTGCCGCACTGAGACTCAAACCGCAAACATCAGCAATTTCATCAAATTGTAGCTCAGCAATATAGCGCATCACCAACACTTCTCGATCTTGCTTACCTAGTTTGGATAATACGCTATCAACATCCATTTTTTCGGTGACAATCCGATCACTCGCTTCTTGATGAACATCACCCTCTAACACCTCTTTTAACTCACGCTGCCGCTTTAGCTTAGCCTGCATGGTAAAAGAAGTATTTCGGGCTATCTGCATCATCCACGTTTTAAACATGGAACGCCCTTCAAATTTGGGTAAATAGGCAAACACTTTCAGCATCACTTCTTGCGATACATCTTGTGCATCGTCAGCGTTGCCCAATAAACGATAGCACACACGATAAAGCACCTGTTCATGGCGTTTCATCAATGCGCTATAGGCAGTGTCTCGATAGGGCAATTCCTGTTGAGCTTTTTTGACCAGCTCTATATCTGGGTCGATAATAACCCTTGCCTCATCAGACACATCAGTATGCGTTGCTGTCGTCATAATTATCCTAAACGTTTTCTAAATTGAACGTTTTTTGATGGGATGCTATTTAGGATAAAATTTCGACTTGCTCGTCTAACAAGCGACTATTGGGTATGGTTAAACGCGTGCCCGCTTCTGTTTGTAATACCAGACTAGTCGATGTTACTGCAACAACGGTGCCTGTCACCTCGCCTACTTTCACCATATCGTCCGGTTGATAAAGCTCTCGTGCGTAAACGCCGGCTACAACATTCCCTGCAACATCACGAGTACCCAGTCCTAAGGCCAAGGCTACTGCTCCTGCACCAGCCATAAGAAAGATAACAACCACTTGATTGAATAAGTCCGTCTCAATCTCTAACTGATTAACGCCTAAAGACAACACAACAATAACGATGACTGCATATACAATACCACCTAGTGCTTTTTCGTAGCCTAGATTTAAGCCCGCTAGTGCGGTTTCGATACCAGTGCGTACCAGTCCAGCGACAAACAAACCAATAATAACCACTAAAAAAGCGCCTATTACTTTAGGGAGGTAAAGGACGAAGTTATTAATGGTTGCAGAGACGGTTTCTAAACCGAGCTTGTCCGCGGCAGAAATGATAAAAGTAAGAAACACCAACCAGTAAATAATTTTTCCTAGAACCACTGATGGTGTTAACGAGAAGCTAGCGCCCATCATGCCATCGCTCAGACCGGCTTTTTCGCTTAACTTATCCAAGCCTACTTTATTCAGTAATTTAGAAACAATACTGGCCAGCAATTTGCCTATAAAATGACCAGCAACTAAAAGTAAAGCGGCAACCGCCACATTACCCAAAATACCAGCAACTTTACCCCAGATTATCATTGGATCTGCAAGCGCCTGTTCCAGTGCGTCTAAAATTCCCATGGGAATACCTCGTTATTTATCGTTTGTTAAAAGATTATTTGTTGTTTTTCGTGTTCGCTTTGATGTTATTTTTCATCATATGCGGTGATGCTTTTTTTGCAGCAAACGCAGCAAAAATAGGTGCTAGCAATTCAGCCAACGTCGTCCACAAACGTACAAAAGCAAACGTAGTGGTGTCGCGCTGAGCAAGGTTCACCCGCGTACGCCGCTGTATACGCTGTTGAGAAACAAGCGTATCTGGCGCTTCAACTTTATCCGTATTGAAAAACGCTAATAATTCTTCGTCATTCACCTGAATATCACTGCCTGAGTTGTTATCTGCCACAAGGGAGCTACCTATATGATTTACTATTGGAAATACGACTAATTAAAAAATATACCTGTATGTAAAGCATATTGACCGTGCATGCTATCAAATAGTCACTTAATTAAATACTATTTCTTACTCTAGTAAAGAAGAGAGCGCGGCTCTCCGATATGGGATCATTAACAGTACTTTTTAACACCTTATCTAGCATTTTCTCTAGCTCTTTTTCTAAGACCTCCTGCCACACTCAATATGCGCTTTATTTCCCGTATTTAGGTAAAAACACGCAATGTCGTGTGCTGTCGTTGAAGCAATAACCGTTATTATCTGATGTCGATAATTAATTGTGACTTTAATTGTGACTTTACCTACAACACACTAGTCATACACTTCGAATTGAAAAACGATTCAATCTTTATTACTTTTTTATCCTAATAACTAAAAAATTGACTATATGGAGGTCGATATGGACAGCGCCGTTAATACGATTAGCTCACCGCTAGAATCTTTTTTACAACCATTATTGGGCAGCTTAGGCTCACAACTACCTAATGTACTAGTTACTTTACTTATTTTATTTGTCGGTATTTTTATTGCAAAAATAGTACGTATTGGTATTAAAAAGCTCATCAACAATACTGGTTTTGGGAAAAAACTAAGCAACAATAATGAAGATGCCGTAAGTGCTATCGCTGCATTTGCTTACTACCTTGTACTACTAAATGTGCTACTTATCGTGCTGGAACGCATGAACATCACTTCTGTTTTAGATCCATTAAAACATCTTGCGTCTCAGTTTATGGGGGCATTACCTAACATCATCGGCGCAGGCATTATCTTTTATGCCGGTTGGATTATCGCCACATTAGCATCTAGCTTTGTTTCGCTAGCCGCAAAAAAGCTAGATAAAACACTGGAAGAAAAAGGTTTTAATGTTGACTTTAAAGCCTCTTCTTTTTTAGGCGCGTTTGTTTTCGGTGGTATTTTATTACCTATCGTCGTTGCTGGTTTTGAGTTCTTAAATATCAAGCCAATATCTGAACCTGCTACACAAATGATCACAGAGTTCATGCAGGCAGTCCCTAACATTGTCGGTGCAGCTCTAATTTTAATTGTGGCTTACGTATTAGGACGCTTTATTATTTTCATGCTAACCGGTTTATTAAAAGGTATGAATGTTGATCAAATACCTGAAAAAATCGGATTAGATTCCGTGTTCAACGAAAAGAGAACACTGACATCAATGATTGGTTCGGTCATCATGTTTTTCATCATGTTGACTGCAACTACCGCAGCTATTAGCAAGCTAAACATCCCTCTTATTTCCGATATATTCGCACGTTTAATCAGTTTTGGTGGCGGAATACTACTAGGCGGCATTATTTTAGTGGTCGGTTATGTGTTGGCTAACATTGCTTATAAGAAACTGCTCGCTACCAGTGACAATATGGCCAACATTGCGCGTTTTGCCATTTTAGGTTTGGTACTAGCAATGGGTTTACGTGCGATGGGCTTAGCGGACAACATCGTGAATATGGCATTTGCGTTCACCTTTGGCGCCATTGCTATCGCCGCAGCCGTCGCTTTTGGCTTAGGCGGGCGTGACGCAGCCAAAAAACTGTCCGATAAGTGGGCAGATAAAATCAAATAAATATTTCTATTTCAAATTAAAAAAATATCATTATGGAGAATACTATGTACGCAAAAAAAACATTGTTAACTACTGCTATTTTAAGCGCTGTTATCGTTATGAGTGGTTGTGAAACTATTCCTGTTGAGCAACATGAACAAGAACTGTCTTCACAAAAAAGCCAATACGAGCAACAAATCCAACAACTACAAGCACAAAAAAATGCTGCCGAGTCTGCAGTAAATAGTTCGCCTGTGAAAACAGACGTATCAAACCAACTGTTTCCACCCAACGCTCAACCAGGTCACTGCTACTCTCGAGTGCTCACACCGGCGACGTATAAAACCGTTACTGACCAAGTCGTTTTCAAACCTGCATCAGAAATCGTGACTATCTCACCAGCGACTTATACCGATGCAACAGAAAAGTTATTAATTAAAGAAGAAAGCACTAAAATTGTTGTTGTGCCAGCAACGTACAAAACCGTCACAGAGCAAGTGATGGTAAGACCAGCACATACGCACCTAAAAACAGTGCCAGCAGTTTATGAAACGGTAACTGAGCGCGTTCTAGACAAGCCAGCACATACTGCATGGAAACGCGGTGCAGGCTTCCAAAGCAGCGCTCTGGAAACCCGTATCGATAATGGTACTGGTGAAATCATGTGTTTAGTTGAAGTGCCTGCTACGTACAAAACAATTAGCAAAAAGGTATTAAAAACGGCTGAACGAACTATTGAAGAAAAGCATGATGCAGAATACAAGACAGTGAGTAAGCGTGTTATCAATACACCCGCCACCACCAAAACTATCGTCATTCCTGCCGAATATAAAACCGTTGCCGTTAAGCGTTTAGTCTCTGCAGAAAAAGTGGTTCGCACACCCGTTGCTGCCGTTTATAAAGATGTGACATCGTCGCAAAAAATTAGCGATGAAGAACTCAAGTGGGCAGAAGTACTGTGTGAAGACAATATGACTACCGCCACGGTTTCTGAGCTACAAAAACTATTGAAAAAAGCCGGTACTTATAACGGCCCTATCGATGGTCGCTACGGACCTTTAACTGAGCGCGCTGCAAACAGCTATGCAAAACGTAATAACTTACCTACAGGCTCACGTTTAATCTCCTTAGAAACAGCTAAGCACATTGGCTTGTCTATTTAGCCAAATAGTGCTTTAAGCAAAAAAAACGCCCACAATTGTGGGCGTTTT
>AEVK01000250.1 GCA_000209515.2 gamma proteobacterium IMCC1989 | reverse complement strand
TCTAAGGCGCTTGTCTGTGCTAGCCGAAATCAAGTCTCCCTTAACTAAACATCCCTCTAATTTAGAGTTCATAAAGGTTATTGTGGTTTCGCTTAATTTACCTTGGACAGTAGTGCTCTCAAGACCGGAATGACGAATTCAGTATTGCAGTTTATGGTGGATGTATGGTTGATATAGGTCTGCTAAAAAATAATTAACGAGATGTCACGTTGCTTTTTTAGAGGATCCTTTACACTTTTCTATTGGATATTTTACCGCATTTTTTGCCATTTTTTTATTCACTGACTGTATGATGTCCACGTCTAGTTTTTCTGCCAGTAACAATAAATACATTTGTGTATCCGCTATCTCTTCTGCGATAACGTGGCGCTTATCTACAGTTAATGTATTGGCCTCTTCTTCACTTAGCCATTGGAAATGCTCAACAATTTCTGCCACCTCAACACTTAACGCCATCGCTAAATTTTTAGGTGAATGAAACTGCTCCCAATCGCGATCTTTTGTAAATTGAGCCAAAGTTTTTTTGATACTGTCTAATTCGGTCATAATATTTTTTATGTATGTTTGATTTTTTACGTATTCTTTAAGGTAGTGCGCTTTCTAATGCATCGCGATAACCAGAAAACTGATGAATGTCATTGTGAGCAGCACCCTTTATCGTAATTAGGGGTGCATTGTTTTTTCTTAGCGATTGTAATTTTTGACTATGGCTAATAGGAATAAAGCTATCTTCGCTGCCGTGAATGAAAACTACCTTCGATGTTATATCGCCGATAATTCGGTCAGTACGTAATGGATAGCGTAATAACCACGAGGGTACAAATGGGTATTGTGCTTTAGCAATGTCAATCATACTGCTGTAAGGCGACACCAAAGCTAATAGGTCGGGCTGAACTTCTTTGGCTAATATCGTTGCTAAGCCGGTTCCCAAAGATCGTCCATAAATCACAATTGGTTTGTCAGTATATTGTGCGCTGGCGACTTGCCACGCTTGCTTTACGTCGCTGATCAATTGTTGTTGGCTGCTTATTTTTCCTGTGCTTTTTCCATAACCACGATAATCAATAATGAATAAGTCGTAGTTAACCCGCTCATAAAAATCGATCCCCGTTGCCCACGTGCGCAGGCTACCGGCATTACCGTGAAGGAAAAAAACTAATCCTTCAGGATTGGGACGCTTAAAATGTAGCGCATGCAATATTGCGCTATCATCTTTTTCGACGCCGCTAACAGGAATAAACACTTCTTCAAAAGGGTAGTCATTGGTGAATTGATAATCGTTAGGCAGTTTTTCTGCAGGAAATAGCAACCTTTCTTGAAAAAAGAATAAACCAATAAGAATTAGCAAGTAAACGAAACACGGTATCGCTACCCCTAAAGTGATGAATGTTTTGGTCATGTCGATAGTCGTCTTGTCAGTGTAATGGCCAGTATAATTTTCCAATATTTACATAGTACGAATACTGCAGTGGCTGAGTTTACACGCTTATACGATTGTTTTGTTAACAAGACTTCTTTTTTACATCACATTACGTCACGGATTGGTAATGAGCTTGACACCCATAAGCCCCATAACGCTACTGGCGATTCTATCAATGACTTTCTTAGATTTGGCATAAGAGGCTTGCGCTTTTTTTGTCGACAAAACAACGGAAAGCATACAATACCATCCGGCATCCATAGAAAATGCAACGGCTACTAAAAAAGCATATGAGTAGTTAGGTAAGTTTTCGGGTAAAAAAGCAGCGAAGATACTTGCGAATACAATCGCTGTTTTTGGGTTGCTGAGTTGAGTTAAAAAGCCAATAAAGAATAATCGAAAATGGTTTTTATGTGGATTCGTATTATATATCGAATGTGTTGTACTTTGCTCCATAGGCTTATTGGAATTCTGCCATATTTTATACGCCAAATAACATAGGTAAATACCACCCGCTATTTTAAGCGCCATATAAAATACCGGCACCGACTCAAGAACAAAATATAAGCCAGCAGCAGCTAACAGTGCAAACGTTGCTGCGCCTGTCCCCATGCCTAAGGATGTAGTGATAGCCGCTGCGCGAGAAGTAGACATGGCGACCTGAGAAACTAATACAAAACTAGGCCCCGGACTCATCGCGCCTAATAATATCGCTATTGCGATGGGAGTTAAAAAAAGATATTCCGACATGTGATTTAATTCCTGGCGATCTATATAAAAGTATAACAACCGTTATTTATCGCCCGTTTCCAAGCGCTTTGGGAATGTATGGCGAGCTGCTTTATATACCAGCTACTTTATCATACTGTGCCACCGACCAAGATTCAGCCTTAGACGCGGTTAACCATTCTTGCATTGCAGGTAGTGCGAGCATTGCTTTGGCCCAGCGGTCAAACTCTTCGGAGACGGGTAAATTATATCCAGTGACTCGCCACATCACTGCAGAATACATCGCATCGACAATGGTGAAGTGACCGCAGAGAAAATCGCCTTCGGGTTTTTGTTGTTGAGAAAAGTCAGCCCATATTTTTGCTAAGCGCTGTAAATCTTTTTGTGTGGCTTCGCTAGGGGCGACGGTGACATTGGTGCGACAATTCATCGGAAATTCCCCACGTAAAGCCATAAAGCCGGAATGCATTTCTGCAGTAGCACAGCGTGCTAAGGCTTTGAGTGTAGGGTCACTTGGCCATAGTTTGGCTTCAGGGTATTGATCGGCTAAATATTCTAAAATCGCTAGGGAGTCCCAAATAGTTCGGCCTTGATCTTTGAGTACGGGCACTTTGGCGGGTAAGCCTTCTACTTCAGCAAATGTCTTTAAGGAATCATCATGATAAAAAGGTAATAAGGTTTCATCGAATGGAATACCTGCTACTTTCATGGCAATCCATGGGCGTAATGACCATGATGAGTAATTTTTGTAAGCGATATATAAATGCATGATTGGCTCCTGATGAAGTGTTTTTGTTGTAGTGCTATCTGTTGCGATAGAGGAATAATAGGTTGACTTAATGATTTAAAAAAGCGAATAATAACGAATTAACTATGCGGCATAGACGAATGATTGATTTTGATAAAGACTTTAAATATTGGCTCACTATATGAATCCTAAACAAGTACGTAGCCTCTTGGCGGTGCATCATCATCAGAGTGTAAGCAAAGCCGCTAAAGCGTTACATCTTGCACCATCGAGCGTGTCTGCTCAGTTAAAAGAGCTGGCAACAGAGTTAGGTGTTGAGCTTTTTACGCCCCAAGGCCGCAATATTGTCTTGAGCGATATTGGCAAAGCCTTATTGCCGAAGCTGCAAGCCTTTGTTAATCAAGAAGACGCTCTTAAGCAGCAGGCGCAAGAGTTAACGAGCCAGCTAGCAGGCTCGTTGACTTTATTCGCGCCTAGTTCTATGTGTATTTATCGCCTGCCGAAAATCATTGAAAAGCTACAGCGCATTGCTCCGAATGTGGAATTATTATTAACTCACGAGCCTTTCGATTATGAGCAAGCATTAAAGCTTGGTGAAATTGATGCCGCTATTATCGTGACAGATGCGAGCGAAAAAACAGGCAGCCAGTCGATGGAAAATCTCTGGCAGGAGTATATTCTGCACAAAGAAGAGGTTATTTATGTCGCACATCCGCAGCTGCATCGTGGCGAGCTATTAAGCTTGGAAGAGTTGGCTAAAAATACACTGATTTCTACCGAGCCTGAGTGCACTTACCGGTTGCGTGCAGACAAGCATTTCGCCGACAACGGAATGGTGTTTTCTTGTCAGCAATCGTTCTCTAATGTTGAGGTTGTTAAACGTTGCGTGATGGCAAAAATGGGCGTGGGCTTAATGCCTCGCTGCGTAGTTGATGTGGAATTGCAATCAGGTGACTTAATTGAACAGGCAGTGATTGGCGCGCCATATATTTTCTATTCTCGCCTTATTCATTTAAAAGATAAGCCGATCTCAGAAAAGTTAGCTGCACTTACTCAGGCATCTATTGATGCTTGAGCTTTGTGTAAAAGTCGTTACGTATTCTTAAATGCAAATCGCCCCACAGCCTTTTCTTTGATGGGCCAGTGAATAGCGGCAGATAAAAAACTTAACACAATGCACAATACCCAAACCAAATCATAACGATTGGCATCGCCTGTAGATTGAATGCCAAGGTATTGCCCACAAAATTGTGTGATCACTTGAAATTGATCCGAGGCTTCGTAGAAAAACCCACCTAAGAAAACACCCACAAAACTGCCTAGTTGATGGGATAAAAAAACCACGCCGTACAATAAAGCCATATAGCGTGTGCCAAACATAACGGCAACTAAACCGGATGTGGGTGGGACGGTGGCGAGCCATAAAAATCCAATGACCATGCTAAAAATAATTGCACTCAGCAGAGATGTGGGTAGGACTAAGAAGGCAAAAATAGCAACGCCTCGCAGTACATAAATAATACACAGCATATTGCGCTTCACCTTAGCTTTAGACCACATGCCAGCACAATAAGCGCCGACTACATTACAGATGCCAATGATAGCAATGCACCATGCGCCTACCGATGCGTTAAAACCTAAGTCTGATAAATAAGGAGGAAAATGTACGGTAATAAACGCGAGTTGAAATCCGCAAACAAAAAAACCTAACAATAATAAATTATAAGATTTACAAGCAAACGCTTCTACGAGTGCTTGAAAAATACTTTGATCGAGTATGCCTTCGTTAACCTCGTTAGCACCGGAATAAGGTGCCAATGGAATAGCTAATACCATCATCAATAAGGATACAATGGATAAAATATGTAACGCCGATATCCAGCCAGTGCCATCAATTAATACTTGCGACAATGGCACAATAATAAACTGTCCTAAAGAGCCTGCGGCTGTCGCTAACCCTAATGCCCACTGACGGTATTCCGGTGGTACGGCTCTTGCCATTGCTGGCATCACAATACCAAACGATGTGCCGGCAATGCCTGCACCCACTAAAAAACCAGCGGTACCATTGAGTAGCCATGGGCTATCCGCCGATGCGCTTAAAAATAATCCAGCGGCGTAAATTAATGTTGCGCCAACCACGACTCTTACATTGCCAAACCTATCTGCTAGGCCTCCAGCAAAAACCGCCACTACTCCCCATGTAAGATTTTGTATCGCTAGCGACATGGCAATAATGTCGCGTCCCCAACCGTAGGTTTCCGAAATGGGTTTTACAAACATACCAAACGATGCGCGCAAACCAAACGACAGCAATAATAAACAGCAGGAAGCGATTAAAATAAATTGCGTAGCAGGCGCTAGTTTTTTGAACATGAGAGTTTCCTTATTCAACCAATGAGGTTTGTGCTGAAAAATGTTGGCGATACTGGCTTGGGTTTGTTTTAAAATACTGCGTAAACAATCGGCGCATATTTTCACTATGTCCTAAACCGACTTGTTCGGAAATTTTAGCAATGGGCAGCGATGACGAAGTGAGTAGTGATCGAGCGGCATCTAGTCGCGCACAAGTAATAAATTCACCGACGGTATGGCCAGTATCTCGTTTAAACAATCGTGCAAAATGTCGTGGACTGATTGCCGCATGAGCAGCAATTTTTTCTAAAGGGAGTGTTTCGCTTAAATGTTTCAGTATCCATTGTTGACTAGCATAAATACGGGATTCTTGCGGTGCTTGCATATGTAGTAGCGGACTATATTGCGATTGCCCTCCTGACCGCCTAAAAAAAACAACCACTTGTTTGGCTACGGCTAATGCGAGTGCCTGTCCCCAGTCTTCCTCAACCAAAGAGAGAGCTAAATCGATGCCTGATGTGACGCCGGCTGAGCTGTATATGTTTTCATCTTTAATAAAGATAGCGTCATCGTTTACCTTAACCGAAGGATAGTTTTTACGTAAGGTATGTGCATATTGCCAATGGGTGGTTGCTTCTCGATTATCCAATAAGCCGGCCTTGGCTAAAATAAACGCACCGGTACAGGTGGACGCTAGTCGACGAGTACCTTTTTTAGCTGCCTGTGTTAACCAATCGATAGTATTGCTGTTTTGTACGACAAATGGAGCGCCCTGTCCGCCGGGTATGATGAGTGTGTCCGGTGTTGGCATGGTAGAAAAGTCGTAATGCGCTATCACTTGTAAGCCACCTGTAAGGGCTAGAGGCATAATCCGTTCTGCGACGGTTTCTACAATATAGGCAGGTTTTTTTGTTTCAGTATTTGTTTCTGGGCAGTCACGTTTCTGAGATTCAAGCAGTAGGCGATTTGCCGTATCAAATACTTGTAGCGGCCCACTAATATCAATGCTGTTAGCATGTTCGTAAATAAGGCCAATAATACGTCGTGTACGCTTATTTGTTTGGGTTAACGTTTGAATGAGGGCAGCCTCCCGTTTTTAATACTCGTTCCGTTGATGCAGGATTATTATTGAGTGCAGTGGTAGGCCTAATAGGTCTTTGTGCTAGGTTACCGCTGCAATTAGGGCATTGGTAATGCATTGCTTTTGAGCAAATAGCGCAAAATGTACACTCGAATGTACAGATAAGCGCTTCGGTAGATTCTGGCGGCAAATCAATATCACAGCACTCGCAGTTAGGTCTTAACGTTAGCATCTGGTTCTCCTTCTTCACTTCTGAAGTATTCATAAGAGATAGCTTGAAAGTGATTGTGACAGTTGTGGGTAATGGCATCAATGACATTGATCCCATAAATAAGGACAGGTTCTGCAGATTTTCCAATATACTGTGCATTTTAGCTATCAATACGGTTTTCTTATAATTAATCTATATCAAAAAGTTTTGATATAGATTTTTATTGCTGATAGTATACCTTCCCATGAATTCATCATCATCCGTCTCCGTTTCGTCCAGCTTCTCCGATATTGCTGCTTTTAATAAGGCTGCTGGCGATAGTTTACGGTTAGAGATATTACGTGTATTAGCGCAAGACGCTTACGGTGTCTCAGAGTTGGCCGATATTTTTCAGCATAAACAATCCGGTATGAGTCACCATTTAAAGGTGTTGTCTGAAGCGGGCTTAGTGATGAAGCGCAGAGAAGGAAATTCGATATTTTATAGCCGTGCCTTGCTTGCTGCAGGAGAAGTGCTTGCGCAATTGCATCAGCAACTCTATAGCACCATTGATCATGTGGCGATCACGGATGTAGTGCTTGTGCGTTTGCAGCGTGTGCAAGAAGAGCGAGTAGAAGCTTCACAGCAGTTTTTTGTTCAGCAAGCGGAAAAATTTAAAGCACAACAAGACTTGATCGCTGAATATCCGGTCTACGGTGATGCAGTTACAGACTTGCTACGTAACAGTGGTGTGGTTGTGAATGATTTGGCGGTAGAGGTCGGGCCGGGAGCTGGTGAGTTTTTGCCTGTTTTGGCTAGGCAATTTCAGCGAGTCATTGCTCTTGATAATGCGCCGACTATGTTGCAAAAAGCGCAAGATTATTGCACTGAAAACACATTGAACAATGTCGAGTTTATCGGCGGCGATACTCATATTTTAGTTGATAGTTTAGTCGACGGTTTGGCAGATGGTTTGACGAGCCAAACCATGCTAGCTAATTGTGTAGTGATGAATATGGTGCTTCACCATACGCCATCACCAGCGGATATTTTTATTGATGTGGCAAAGTGTCTAGCGGTCGACGGCGTGTTTATTGTGGTCGATCTTTGTCGTCACGATCAAGACTGGGCAAAAACAGCCTGTGGTGACGTGTGGTTAGGTTTTGATCCTGATGAACTCACACGCTGGGCGCAGTCAGCCGGATTAGTGAGGCAGCGAAGTAATTACTTAGCGTTGCGCAACGGATTCCAAATCCAGCTGCAACAATTTATTAAAACGTAGAGATGGATCACTGTATACAACAGCGGTTCGCAATATAAAAAAGAGGAAAAACAATGTCTGAATATTCAGTATTTACATCGGAATCTGTTTCCGAAGGTCATCCCGATAAAATGGCAGATCAGATCTCTGATGCTATCGTTGATGCAATGTTAAAAGACGATCCAAATTCTCGTATCGCGGTAGAGACCTTGGTAAAAACAGGAATGGTCGTGCTTGCGGGTGAAGTGCGTACATCTACCTATGTCGACCTAGAAGATATCGTTCGCGATGTTGTTTTGGGTATTGGCTATAACTCTAGCGATGTCGGTTTTGATGGTGACTCTTGTGCTGTATTAAATGCAATTGGTAAGCAGTCTGTTGATATCGCCATGGGTGTTGATGAAGCAGATAATAAAGATCAGGGTGCAGGCGACCAAGGCTTGATGTTTGGTTATGCAACTAACGAAACCGATGTGTTGATGCCAGCACCTATTTATTATGCTCACCGTTTAGTGGAGCGCCAAGCGCAAGTGCGTAAAAATAATACCTTAAGCTGGTTACGCCCAGACGCCAAAAGCCAAGTGACATTGCGTTATGACGCGAGTGGCAAACCAGTGGCTATTGATGCAGTTGTGCTATCAACTCAGCACGACCCAAGTATTAGCTTGGGCGATTTACGTGAAGCGGTAATGGAAGAAATCGTCAAGCCAGTATTACCTGAAGAGTGGTTACACAATGACACTTTATTCCATATCAACCCTACGGGTAATTTTGTGATTGGTGGCCCAGTGGGTGATTGTGGTCTAACAGGCCGTAAGATTATTGTAGATACCTATGGTGGTATGGCGCGTCATGGTGGTGG
>AEVK01000251.1 GCA_000209515.2 gamma proteobacterium IMCC1989 | reverse complement strand
TGTAAGCCAGCGTCAGTTAAGCCGCACACCGTATTTGAAGCAGAAATTTATGTGTTGTCAAAAGATGAGGGTGGTCGTCATACGCCATTCTTTAAAGGCTACCGTCCACAGTTTTACTTCCGTACTACGGATGTAACTGGCGCTTGTGAGTTGCCAGAAGGCGTTGAAATGGTAATGCCGGGTGACAACGTTCAGATGGTTGTTACTTTGATTCACCCAATTGCGATGGAAGACGGTTT
>AEVK01000252.1 GCA_000209515.2 gamma proteobacterium IMCC1989 | reverse complement strand
TTGGTGGCCAAATTTAGTGTGCCACTACAGGTAAATATATTGCAAGATCCGCTGGTATCGGGTGTGACGTGTCATGTGGCCTCGATAGAGGCGAATTTGAGTTTCTCTGACCCTAGTGATAGTTCTATTGCTTGTAGACAAACAGGTGAGATCACATCTGAGATGTTAGCGCAAATAGATAAAAGTAAGTCGGGTGAGGTGGTGTTTAAAAAGTCGAAAAGTATTTTCTTTAAAACGATGAAGATTAGACGTGTTTACGATGCTGAAAACCAAACCCTTATGTATGTGTCTTATTCGACCAAAGAAACCTCGGGCAGTTTTAAGCATAGCTTATCGACTGTTCCATTATGGGGCACAGCCGCTTATGCTACGCTTACGGCTACTGCTGAATAATCAATAGAGCCCAGCGAAAAGCCGAGTGTATTAAAATGGTGGTATAACGTCTCGGTCGAGAAAGCAAAAGCGTCAGTCTCGGTTGAAAGCAATTAACCACACATTGTAGCTTATGAGTTAATGCCAAAAATATTATTTGGTTTTACCCACTCATAAATATAAACAATCACTTATTAAGTTGAGGACTTAACATGAAAATTTTAGCAAAAACTATTTTAACCGCAATCGCGATTTTTCCGGCTGTTGCCTTTGCCCATGAGATGGAGGGCGGGGGTGGTTTTATATCTGGTTTGAGCCATCCTGTGCTTGGCTTTGATCATTTGTTAGCGATGTTAAGTGTTGGAATATTAAGTGCGCAAATGGGCGGGAAGGCTATTTGGACAGTGCCAGCGACGTTTGTTGTGGTGATGTTGTTTGGTGGGATACTGGGTATCAAAGAGATTGAGATAATCTCGGTTGAGTTAGGTATCGCTTTTTCGGTTTTCGCATTAGGTATTGCTATCACTGCGTCTAAAAAATTACCTGTTATGTTGGCGATGGTGTTTGTTGGTTTTTTTGCAGTATTTCATGGTCATGCACATGGGGCAGAAATGCCTTACTTGGCAGAGCCTGTTTTTTATGCGCTGGGTTTTGTTGTGGGAACAGCAGGTATACATATTGCGGGCGTTGCAATAGGTTTACTCACAGAAAAATATAAACAAGGGCATCAGCTTTTACGCTATTTAGGTGCAGGCATCGCCGGTATTGGTTTTCATTTGTTGGTGATGTAACTTATGCCAGTTATATGAGATTTTTCTGTCGGCAGGCTCTATGCCCTATTAAAAAAGTAAGGGGCATAGATGTTCGATGACAATTGCTTTTTACTAAAAATTAAAAAGTAAGCCTAGCTAAGAGTGCATATTTATTATCGTAGTTAGGCTTGTGATTATCCAATATACTCTTCAAGCACATCGCCTAAACGGCGAATCCCTTCTTCTATTTTTTCTGGTGTGTTATAGCTAAAGTTAATCCGTAAGGCGGCTGCTTTTTCTGTTTTGTTACTATAAAACTCGGTGCTGGGAACGACGGCTACGCCATTTTCTATCGCGGTTCGCGCTACAGTATATACATCGCAATCGGGTAATATGAGCCAGATAAACATGCCGCCGTCAACTGGCACCATCGTACATTTTTCGTAAACGGGGTTTTTTGTAATGGCTGTGACTAATGCTTGGTAACGCGTTTGATAACGCTGGTTGGTGGCTGCCAAGTGGGTGGTGAAGTCGGTGTGATTTAAAATGGCATGGGTGAGTGCCTGTAACGGTACGTTGGTATGTAAGTCGGTTGCTTGCTTTAACTTATTAAAACTCGATGCATATCGCGTAGGTGTAATTAAGGCGCCAATGCGTAAGCCCGGGGCGATCACTTTAGAAAACGAGAATAAGCTAATGGCATATTCTGGGCATAAGCTTGCGACGGTGGGAAGGCTGTCACCACTAAAACGCATTTCTCTATAGGGCGAGTCTTCTATGAGTAAGACTTCATAACGAGTACATAGGTCTGCGACTTGTTGGCGTTTTTCTAATGACCAACAACATCCTGTGGGATTGTGGAAGTCGGGAATGGCGTAGAAAAAACTCACGTCGCCTTGTATGAAATATGTTTCTAGCTGTTGGATATTGGGGCCATCGTTTTCTTGATCTACTGTCGAAAGATTCGCTTCCGCGATTGAGAATATTTGTAATGCGCCAAGATAACTAGGCGCTTCGGCAACAATGTTATCGCCTTTGTTGATAAATACGCGGGTACATAAATCAATGCCTTGTTGCGAGCCGTTGGTGATTAATACTTCTTGGCTATCGGTGACATGATAGCGCTCGCGAATGGTGTTGATGAGTGGTTCATAACCAGATGTGGCTGCATACTGAAATAATGACTTGTCGCAGGCGATATCGCGCATGGCAGTATCGATGATCGTCATGGGGAAGCTATCTGGGCAGGGTAATCCGCCTGCTAGAGAGATAACATCGTTGCTAGCAACTACGCTGAGGATTTCCCTAATATAGGAAGGGGGTGTGTTGCGTAGGGGGTCAACGGCTTGCATGTGCAGTCTCCAGATTCGACTTATTCAGTTATGGGCTTGAAGATCTATATTACGACGATCAGCTAAAAATAATTTGTCTATTTATGCGCTTATGTTTGTCCATTTATGCTATTTTAAGTGCTTTTCACTTAAGTAAGAAACCAGATGAGCCGAATTGACTCTACCTATCGTATCAACGAGGTACTTAGTTATATACATCGTGATATTAGTGCGGACCTATCAGCGAAAAAGTTGGCCGCGTTAGCCTCTTATTCTGAGCAGCATTTTCATCGTTTATTTAAAATGATAACGGGTGAAGGTGTGCATCAATATATTCGTCGAACACGTTTAGAGGTGGCGGCTAATCAGTTAATGTTTTCTGCTGAACGGAATATTCAAACGATTGCAGAAGCTTGTGGTTTTATCTCGTTATCGTCTTTTAGTCGTGCGTTTAAAT
>AEVK01000253.1 GCA_000209515.2 gamma proteobacterium IMCC1989 | reverse complement strand
ATTGGTGATTTCCAAAACAGCAAAATGAGAATTAGGCTTATCCCAATTACTCGTAGAATTACCAGCACCTGGGTTTAGACCTGGGTCAGTAAAACTAACAACCTGTAAAGCATCGCCCGACAAAACCACTTTATGACTACCGTAGCTCGCAAAATTATGTCGAGGAAAATAATGTTGAGCAAAATTCCAATTCGGAACATAGCGGTCACCAGAACTACTGAGTTGGCTAAAATCACCTTTAACCTCTAAGGTACCTGCACCTAAAAGATAACCAGTATAACGAGGCAGCTGACTGCTGCCCCTATTGGTTCCACCAAAACGGGAATCCATGACAAAGTCGCCTTTAACCAGCATATAGCCCGACTCATCCAGCATCTTCAAATACCCTTGTCCGTAACTGTACACCGGTGTTCCCTCTTCATCTTCCGTGATCGTCTGCGCCCGGTAGTCCCCATCAATAGTCAAGCGACCACCGCTTAAATC
>AEVK01000254.1 GCA_000209515.2 gamma proteobacterium IMCC1989 | reverse complement strand
CCGACACAGAAATTAAAGAGTTGTGTGTGACAGCTGGCGTAAATGCTCCCTCGGCTCAGCCATTAACGCGTGCGCAATTAGAAATTCGCGAACGTCACCAACGTAAGTTGCGTTCCAATAAGCAGACGACAAGCTACCGCAAAAAAAATAAGCGGTAACTTGTCGAAAGGTACGCTGCACTACCGGCAATCAAATGTGCCGTTAGTGCTGACGCCCGTCGGCAGTCACTAAAAAATCGCGCTGGGTATGAGTATTTCCTTCCTTTGAGGAAAACTCTACGCGATTTCGACCTGCATTCTTCGCACAATATAAAACCTTATCGGCTTGTCTTAATAAATCTTGAGTATCTGAGCAGTAAGAAGAACAACTACCGCCGATACTTATCGTTACCTTCACTTTTTCCTTGCCTTTAGTATCTACAGGAATGGAAAGGGCGGCGACATTTTCTCGTATACGTTCTGCAATAATTAATGCGCCAGATAATGCACTCTTATTTAAAATCACGACAAACTCTTCACCACCATAACGGTATGCGACATCGGTTTGTCGGGTTGTATCGCTAATACTGTGCGCCACTGCTTTAAGTACATTGTCTCCTACGCCATGGCCGTAGTTATCGTTAATGCTTTTAAAATGATCAATATCTAGCATTAAGACACAGAAATGTTGTTCGTATCGCTGTGCCATTTGCCATTGGTGAGCAATGGCTTGCTCAAGTGCGCCGCGATTCGCTAAGCCGGTTAATGGATCACTGAGAGCTTGTTGAATCGCATCTCTATAGCTTAAGGCATTGCGTAAAGGATAAATAAGAATACTTAATAAGCCTTCTAGATGTTCTAGCTCTTCGGTTGCAAAACGTTGCTTTCGGCTAAAAACAATATTGCCTAAATAGCTGTCTTGTAATCGCAGGGAATAGTCCGTGGTATGGGTAGACACCTTACCTAGCTTAATGGTGATGTTTTTTTCTTGGAAACTATATGAACAGCTGTTAATTTTTAACAGGTGTTGAAGTTGACCAAAAAATAAATCAAATAGAGGCTCTATTTTTAATGTCGTTTGCAGCAACGACGTTAGCTTAAGTTGTATATTCGACTCATGCTGTTGAGCAGTACTGGCATTAGCGGCTACCGCTGAACTTACTATATTACGTTTATTGACCGACGCTTCGGTGGATAGAGGTGTGCTTACCTCGCTCGCTTGGTTAACATTCGTTGCCATGATAATACCTATAAAATGTAAATGTAGTAGCAGCTAAAACTAGTTATCGACCTATATCGTAAATGTTTTAGCAAAAACATATCGTTAATATTAAATCGGTTGTTAATTGTACTGATTGGATATTATGCGAAATGTATACCAATGTAATAGAAATAAAAAATAATGCTTGTTAAACAATAGCTTATAGTTCAGTTTGTTGCTCTTTAATAAGAAAGTGACAAAAAAATGGCATTGCTTATTCATGTTTTTATTACCATTTTCACTGTAAAGATGATTCTTATGCCATCTCACAATTATTTGATAAAGTAATGGCAGTATTTTGCCGCTTGCGGTTGCGTATAAACATTGGGACAATCTCCGCTTTTGGGTTTGTCGGTTATTTTAGGAGTGGGTGTGTCAACAATTGGTTTGTTTTTTGGGAGCGATGAAGGTAATACCGAGCGTGTTGCTGGCCTGATTCAGCAACGTTTACAGCACTTAGCTCAAGTATCTTCAGCAGCACATTCATTAGCGGATCATATGACAGTAGAAGTCCATGATATTGCAGATGTAACCCAGTTAGAGTTTACAGAATACAAACATATCATTTTAGGTATCCCCACATGGGACTTCGGGCAAATCCAATCGGATTGGGAAGAGTTTTGGCAGGATATTGAATCTGTTGATTTTACGGGTAAAACTGTTGCTCTGTTCGGTTTGGGCGATCAGTTTGGCTATGGTGATTACTTTCTAGATGCGATGGGTATGTTACATGATGTCGTCATCGCTAACGGTGCAACTATTGTTGGGCATTGGTCGGTTGAGGGATATGATTATGATGCCTCTAAGGCGGAGACTACACATCCCGTCACGGGCGAAACTTGTTTTATGGGTTTGGCGATAGATGAAGATCAGCAAGAAAACCTGACCGAACCCCGAGTCAATAAATGGTGTGATGAGCTATGTCGTTCAGTCTACATATAGTATTCGCGGTGTAGTATCAGACCTTGCTCGTTGATATAAACCCGTATCGTTAAAAACAATTGCACCGTTAATATAAAGTAGAGATAAACACAATAATGGCAACAACCGCACAAGACCTTATTCATTCCTTAAGTAACGCTTTAGGCGATATTATTTATGGCAAGCAAGCAGTGACAGAACACGCGCTTTGTTGTTTGTTAGCCGGAGGGCATTTGTTACTAGAGGATTTACCCGGTATGGGTAAAACGACTTTAGCTCAGGGATTGGCCAAAGTGTTTGGTTTAGAGTTTCAGCGAGTACAATTTACGAGCGATTTGTTACCAGCAGATATTACAGGTAGTTCGATTTATCGTAAAAATAGTGGCGAGTTTGAGTTTCATCAAGGGCCTGTTTTTACTCAAGTGCTTCTTGCAGATGAAATCAATCGTGCATCGCCCAAAACTCAAAGTGCTTTGCTAGAAGCGATGGGTGAGCGACAAGTGACTGCCGATGGCAACACATATGATTTACCTAATCCATTTTTTGTTATTGCTACTCAAAACCCTTTGCATCAATCAGGTACTTTTCCATTACCGGAATCTCAACTTGATCGTTTTATGATGCGTTTATCGCTAGGTTATCCCACGCAAGAAGCGGAGCGTCTGCTATTGCAGGGGGGAGGCACGCAGTCATTGTTAGCTGAATTGTCAGCAGTGGTCTCATTAAAACAATTGAAAGCGCTTCAAAAAATTGTTCATCAAATTAACGTGAGTGATAACGTCGTTGATTATCTGCAACGTTTGCTAGCGCATACGCGAGATAATCATGAGTTTGTGAGTGGCCTGTCTCCTCGTGCAGGCTTGGCTTGGCTACATTGCGCAAAAGCATGGGCTTTGCTGCAACAGCGGGATTATGTTATTCCTGACGACTTACAGGCAGTGATGTTGCCTGTTGTTGCACATCGTTTATTACCGAAAGAAAGCCTCGAGAGCGCCACGTCTAAAATACAAAAATTATTACAGCATGTCGCTGTCGTAGATTAATTTATGCAAAAGCGTCACTCTTTATCTTATTATCAACGCTGGTTAACGCGGCGTATTCCACCTAATAAAAAACAAACACTTCACCGTAAAAATATTTTTATATTACCATCTAAAGCTGGTTTAGGTTTTTTAGCCACATTATTAATATTGTGGCTATTAGGGACAAACTATCAAAATAACCTTATTTTAGTCATGACCTTTTTGCTGCTGTCGTTAATGCACACGTGTATGTTTTATACCTACGCTGCTTTGTCAGGTTTGTCGGTTGAGGTGTTGTCAGTTGAGCCGTGCTTTATGGGCGAACAAGCACAAGTGCGCTGCCGCATTAGCAGCCGGAGTGGGCGGCAACATCAACAGGTGAATATTGGCTGGGATGGTGAAGTGGTGAGCACGGTCACTATAGATAAGAACGAAGTGAAAATGGTCACCTTGCCCTTACTGGTGACGCACCGTGGTTGGTATAGAGCAGATAGACTAAAAATCTTATCTACCTATCCATTAGGTTTATTAAAAGCGTGGTCGAAAATCGATCTGGATATCGATATTTTGGTTTACCCAAAACCGATAAGTGGAGATCTACCCGAACCGCGTCTCCGAGAAGTTTCTTCGCAAGATGAAAATGATCCCACTGTTATTAAAAAAAGTATTTCACAAAAAGAAGATATTTCTCACTTACGTGAATACCGCGTAGGTGACTCTCCCAAACATATCGCATGGAAAGCTTATGCTAAAGGGCAGGGCTTATCGACGAAAGAATACGATACGCAACAAACCGTAAAGCGTGAGCAATGGTTTTTATGGGATGACTTTTCGGGCTTGCCTAACGAGGTGCGCTTATCACGATTATGTGACTGCGTCTTACAGGCAGAGCAATTCGATATGCGTTACGGCTTGCAACTACCTGCGGTGAGCTCAACAACAACTCACAGTGATGTGCTCGGTTCTGGTACAGAGCATCAGCAGGCATTGTTGCGTGAATTGGCTTTGTTCGACCAGCCTGATGTGGCGCACCCGTCAACGGCTCAGCCCTTAAATGCAGGTCTCTCTTGATGCCAGCTAACAATATTTTATTGCCTCGTTCTTTATTATTCTGTTTACTCACCGTTTACAGTGGCGTTTGTGCGTTACATTTTTCACAGCTACCCATATGGATGTGGTTAGTGAGTGTCATTGTTGTGTTATGGCGAGTGCAATTGCTTCGGCAAAAAATGCTATCACCGAGTCGTTTAGTCAAAACATTCTGTGTGATTAGCTTAACGGCACTATTATATTTTCAATATGAACAGTGGTTTGCAGTTGAGCCCATGGTGGTATTTTTAGTGGTCGCACTGACACTAAAATTATTAGAAATACGGCATCGGCGTGATGTGTTAGTCATTGTGTATTTATATTATTTTGTGATCGCTTGTGGGTTTTTATTCCAGCAATCGGTTCTTTACAGTATAGCGAGTGTTGTGGTGCTAATTTTCGCCACGATGGTATTGCTACATTTACATAGCAATCCTTTAACAGTTAAAAAAGGTTTGCGTCTAAGTGCTGTTTTATTGTTACAGAGTACTTTTCTCGCTGCTGTGATGTTGTTAGTACTGCCGCGTTTAAATCCCTTATGGTCTGTTCCTTTACATTCTGATCAAGCAACAACAGGTGTGAGTGATAGTATGTCCCCGGGGGATATTAGTGGTCTCATTCGCAATAATGCCTTGGCTTTTAGAGTGACCACAGACAAAGCGGCATTAGCAAAAGATTCAATGTACTGGCGTGGTTTAGTCTTTGATGATTTTGATGGTCGTCGTTGGCAGCGCTCACAAGCGGTAGATGAAACGGTAAAGCTGTCGGCATTTAAAGCCGAGCCCGTGCCAGTCATTCAGTCATCCGCTCAACATGTCATCGATTATGAAATTCTGTTAGAGCCTACTGGACAGAAGTGGCTGTACGGTATTCCCAGTGCCGTTGTAATAAGAGGTATAGACACTCCTATCTATTCTAGCCAAACAGAAGTTTTTCAAAAAGAAGATATCAATCAGCGTATAAAATACCAAGTGCGCAGTGATAAAAGTAAGCTTAGAGATGTGGCGGGCTTATCAAATAGAGATTACCGACGGCTCACTTATTTACCACCTAATAGCAATCAAAAAACCCAACGTGTTGCGCGGGAGTGGTGGCAGCAAGCGGGTAGCAATGAAGCATATATTGAAAAAGTGCTTAGCTATTATCGTAATAATTTCACCTATACGCTTTCACCACCTAAGTTAGGGCGAGATACCATAGATGAGTTTTTATTTGAAACGAAACAAGGGTTTTGCGAACACTATTCTAGCGGTTTCACTGTATTAATGCGCGCGGTGGGTATTCCTGCTCGTGTAGTAGTAGGGTATCAAGGTGGCGAGTGGGATAATTCAAATCAGTACTTAAAAGTATACCAGCGTGATGCTCATGCATGGACTGAGGTATGGTTGGACAATAAAGGCTGGGTAAGAATCGATCCTACTGCCGCAGTGGCGGCTATTCGTATAGAGCAGGGGGTAAGTGCGGCACTACCTCAACAAGAACGTCAGTTTGTTGGTCGTAGTAATGTAGCTAACTATCGATGGTTGCTCGCGATGCAACAGCAATGGCAAGCAGTTGATTATCGCTGGCAGAGTTGGGTATTAGACTACGATACCGACAAGCAACAAAGTTTGTTGAGTCAGTATTTAGGCGAGCTTACTATGAGTAAAATAATTGGCGTTGTTGTTATTCCGTTATTGATAGCGGCGCTTTTTATCAGTTTTGGCTTGTTTCGTCATGGTGTTACTCGGCTGAGCGTAGAGCAAAAGTTATATCGCCGATTACAAAAAAAGCTACAAAAAATAGGTGTTGAGTATCAACCGGGTGAGTCAATCCAAAACTATTGCCATAGAGCAATAGTTCGATACCCACAACGATCCAAAAAGATTTTAGCGGTTAGCCAAGATTTAGAAGAGCTATTTTACAAGCCTGATATGCCTAACGAAAAAAGGCATACCTTGACTGCAAAAATCAAACGAAATATTAATGCTATTTGAGTGATGTATTTTTATCTGATGTGTATTTCTGATGAGTGTTATTCACAGAATGTCGTTAGTCGCTCAATGTGTTTTTCTCTGTTTTTTGAAAACAGGTCGTTTCCTAATGGCACAGTATTATTCAAGATGCTTTCTTTTGTGTCGTTACATTGTTCTTTACTTGTCATCGCTGTTTTTTTGTAAAGAGAATAGAGTTGGGATACTTGGTTGTTGTCTTTTGCATTTTGATAATCGGTCAGTTCTTTCTGTGTATTGTCCCATTCTTCCATTATAGATCGTAGTTGCTGATTATCTGTACCTGTATCCGTATCCATGTTTTGAATGAAATCGCTGTAAGAACGATTATGCGCTAACAGCTCGCCCATTTTTTGCTGCTGATCTTCCCACCAATTCTCAAAGTCATTAGTGTTAGAAAAAGAAAAAATGACGCCGCTGTCACTTTCTTCTGTAGATAGGGAGGGTGGACTAGGTAGCATTAATACATTTTCTGACTGTTCTAATTCGACGAGTTGTGTGAACTGATTTTTCGCGTAATCAACAACGCAGTACTTCAGCTGAGATAGGCTTTCGTCTATATTTAATTCTTTAGCTTGTTTTAACACTGAAGTGAATGTGGGTGAAAAACGATCGAACTTTTCACTTTGCTGCCTCGACTCGTTGATTCTCGCACTAATACTTTGACTCGGTGTGATAAATAGATTTTTCTGAGCAGTATTGCCTAATACATTTACCAGTGAAGCTACTTTGTTAATAATCACATCACTTATAATATTTATTGACTTATCATTCTTTGCTAAATAATTTTTAGCGTCTCGCATGTATTTATCCATCACTTCTGCTGTTTGGTAATCCCATTCAGTTGTCGTTTTTCGACAAGAAAATTCAGTAGAAGACTTTTCTATCAAGGCAGAATGAACCATAAAGGGTTGTGTAGATAATATACTTAATGATTTCGCTAGATCTAGCCACTCTCTAGAAACAAGGCCAGAACTGACACCTCTTGCATCAAGGATGATCGATGCATCTACTAGGTTTTGGTTGATGCTATCAACAAGACTATTCGCTATTGCGGGGCAGTCATTTATCGCACGCTGTTGAGTAGAAAACACATCAAGACCAAGCCCAGTATTCGTTTGCCCATTAGATTCCCTGTTATTGGATAATAACAGCGGGGATGTAGAAGCTGTACGCAATAGCGGTGTTAATGAATTTTCCGTATCTTCACAGTTATGGGGCAACCTATCCAACCAGTTAATCCAATCTGCTAAACGATTTATATTGGCACTTGAAATAGTAGTCTTTTCAAGTTGATCAATCCACACTACACCGGTTAATAACTGTTGTTTTAGTTGAGAATCTATTCGCTCTAAAGAGAGTGTAATATGCTCGCTTATCTTTTCAGCGAAAATGTTTTTGGTCGCAAATAGGGGGGCTTTGCTCGTGAGTATAATAGAGTTTTCTGGCAATGAGCTACTTATTGGCCGGTTATATAACTCTAGGCTAAGCGTATTAAAATGAGTTAAATTAAGTGTGTCATTTATCAGGGTTTTACGCACTTCAATGAGTTTTTCAAAATGAGTGAATGCTTGTATAAAATCGGAGAGTTGTTCACCAGTAGCGGTGAAATCATTTGATTCATTAGCAGAAACGTTACTTAATGGCCATGAGAGTAATCGATTCTCTTCTTGCGCTAACTGACAATCTATACCTCGCTCAATGAGTAATAGTAGTGTTTTTTCGTGCAATATTGCCGTTTTTTCTGACGCTAAAAGTGGCCGAGCAAGGTGGTTGTTAAGAGTGTTGATAGATGTCAGTGATTGATTGACTAATTCTGTTGATAAACAGCGAGAGCTATCGTAGATGTTGGCCCGACTAGCTTCTTCTTCAAGCTGAGAGTAGCTGTTTTTTAAGCTAGATACACCTTGCTGAAAAGAATATAGGACATAAACGCCAAGAATAACGAGCAAAGCAGTAATGGAAGCACTAATAATGTATCTTTGAGAAGTCATAAAACTGTATATATCCCAGTTCGCCTAGCGATATGATGGCTTCATTCAGAATGATTCGGGCAATTCTGAATAAATTCATATAGCCGCGTTATTGTTATTTTTTGATCAATGCTCCTGAGTATATGGTGATAAATAGCGTGTTGCAATGAGTAAAATGGCGCTACTGGGATAATGGGAATGAATCAATAAGCTTCATATAACATCGCTTAGTAGGAAGAAGGTGGATAGTAGGTGTGCTAGATATAGTAGGGAGCAATATACACCCGAATACACCAGTACTGATATTCCCATTATATAGAGCTGCTTGTTTAACTGCACAGCGTAAATCTATCGATTGGCTTGATATTACTCAGGCGAAGCGTTGGGTTGGTGGGATAGAAATAAACCCAGCGAATAATCTTCATTGGCGTGTTGATAGTCGCCCGTACCAACTGAGCGTGAAGCACTGCTGAAAATCTAATAGTGATAACGCTGCCTCTATCCTTAGGAATATGTGTTCGTTAAGGCTCTCTTTGAGAAGTGATGAATTAATCGATAAATGTAAAATGGCCGATAAAATTGCTATTGTCGGCCATTTTGTGGTTATAATGGCCGACAATAATCTATTTTTTGAATTATATGGCCGATAAAAAACAACAGTTACAAGTGTTAGCCTATTTGCGGCAGCAAGCGCAGTTTTGCTCTTTATCTGACATTCGAGCGAAAATGGATGATGTGCCTGAACGAACGCTACGACGCTGGCTGGTGGCTTGGGTTGATTCGGGTTTGGTTGAACGTCAGGGGAAAGGGCGTGCCACCCAATATCGCTCTTACGAGTCGCCGCTGCTGTTAGGGTTTTTAGCGCACCTAGATGAAGACCTAAAATCCTCTCTTCTCAGTCAAATTCGTGACCTTTGGACACACCATTCAACTGCATTAGAAGGTAATACACTAACGCTAGGCGATACGCACTTCCTATTGGAGGAAGGCTTAACCATTTCAGGGAAGCCGCTAAAAGATCATCAAGAAGTGATTGGTCATGCGAAAGCGATTGAGCTTATTTATCACGGACTGCAGCACGAGGTGTCGGAGAGCTTGTTATTCCAATTGCATCATGCGGTACAGCAAGAATTAGTGAATGATATTTATAAGCCTATTGGCGATTGGAAGCTCGAAGTGAATGGCACTTACGCCATAACAGCGCAAGGCGAGCAAACATTTATTCAATACGCATCGCCAGCGGATGTTCCTGTACTAATGGCGGAATGGATACAGCGTGTGAATGCAATTGACCACACAAAAATCACTCTGGATAGCGCGCCGAGTGTTTACGCCGAATTACATATGGGGTTCGTACATATTCATCCGTTTTGGGATGGTAATGGTCGAATGGCGCGATTATTGGCGAATATTCCTTTGCTCAAAGCGGGCTTGCCTCCGCTAATGATCACGCAAGAGTTAAGGCGAGAATACATCAGTGTGTTATCGGCTTACCAAATTGCCGTTGGATCGCTTACATCCACTCGTGGCGTTTGGCCGATAACAGAACAGTTAATTGATTTTGAAACGTTTTGTGCGGGAGCTTACCAGAAGACCCACACACTGGTTGCTGCGATGGAAAAAATACAAAAAGAGCGAGATGCGAATAGTGAGACCACAATCGATTCTAACGATGAATAGTAAAAAAAATACGAGTAATGTATGTGGTTGAATGATGAATACGTAAATGATGTAGCGATTGCCAATTATCGTCAATCTTTATTGCGTACTTGCCCTAATCATATTGTGATTGATGGTTTATTTAACGAGGCCAAACTTGATGAAGTGGTAGGTGTTTTACAGCAACCACATCACTGGAAAACTCAACAACACACATACTCCGCGTTATACGTTGATAACGCTCAATGGGAAAGTACAAACAAAGAAGAACGCTTTGTACAGCGTGATGTTTGGTTGCGTGATAATGAGTGTAACGACGATAGTGAAATCTATCACCCTGCAAAAGCGTTTTTATCCTTTCTGCGTGGTGATGAATTTATGTTGTTATTGTCGCGGATATTTAATGTGCCATTAACGGATATGAATGTGGCCGAGCCAGATATTAATACCAATTACTTTCGCTTAGCAGCAACAGATTTTGTAGAACAGCATGCCGATGATTCTCCCGGACGACAAGTGTGTATGTTGTTATATTTGAATAAAGCGTGGAACAACAAAGCGGGTGGTGAATTGTGTTTTTTAGGGGAGGGCGCAAAGAAGAGTTTGGATAAAGGCAGCCATAATTTAATTACCATCTCTCCCTTATACAACCGCTGCGTATTGTTTGATCCATCATCAACAGGGTCTGAACACTGGGTAGAAAAATTACACGCCGAATACGCAGATCAATATCGTTATAACGTAACCAGCTGGTACTGGGCAGAATAACGACTCTCATTTTTCTATTAAAACGGGCAAGTGACTTCAAAGACTAATCGCTCACCACTCACAGGGTGTTCAAAACCTAAGGTAGTGGCATGTAATAATAAACGTTCAGCCATCGCTAAAGAGCTTACAGTTACGTTATTGTTATCAACGCTTTCTGAATGCTTCTCGTCAGTATCTCTTTCGTTATCCCCATAAAGATCGCACCCTAAAATCGGATGCCCGATGGCTTGGCTGTGTATACGCAGTTGATGTGTGCGGCCCGTGTGCGGAGTGAACAGCACGCGGGTAGAGCAGGGCGTGTGTAGCCGTTCCATCACTTGGTAGTGACTTAATGCGCTTTTCCCCGTGGTGTAACACACCTTTTGGTAAGGGAAGTTATTAGTGTCTTTGATGATGGGAATATCAATCCTGCCTTCATCACTCTCTATATGCCCACGTAAGATAGCCGTATAGGTTTTACTCACCGTACGTTCTTGAAATTGGCCTGTAAGATGACCGTTAACGGTTTTATTTAAAGCCAATACCATAACACCCGATGTGCCAAAGTCTAAACGGTGCGCCATAGTGGCAGTAGGATATTGTTGGACTAAACGATAATGTACCGAGTCTTTATTCAACGGATTCTTACCGGATAAACTCAGCAAACCGCTAGGCTTGTTAATCACTAAAATATGTTCGTCTTCAAACACCACCTGAATAGATTCATGGCAAACTGGCGCAATAAAGGGGTCGTAAAGGGGGGCGTACGTATTGTTATTTTTCATAAGAAAGTGTCTAAGGAGCCTCTGAATAAGTCTGAGTGGGATTTTCGGTCAGGTAAAATGAGCGGATTTAAGGCGAATATTGAAGGTAATAGCGAGCTAT
>AEVK01000255.1 GCA_000209515.2 gamma proteobacterium IMCC1989 | reverse complement strand
CGACGAGAACGACGAAGGGAACGAAGGCGATGAGGGAGATGAAGGCGACGAAAATGATGAGGGTGACGAAGGCGATGAAGGTGATGAAAACCTTGATCCAGTTGCCGCAGATGACGCTGCTGAAATCTGTTATGACGAAAGTGCGCACGTAGATGTTCTTGCTAACGATACGGATGCCAATAGCGATAATCTAACGATTACTGCGGTGAATGGTCAGGCTATTCTTGAAGGCGGCCCGGCTGTAGACGTTGCTGGAGTCATGGTCACTCTTGAGTCAGGGAAGTTAGTAGTAGACGGTTCAACTGCTTATGCGGATTTAGTTGCAGGAGAAGAAGAGACTACAAGCTTCACTTATAGTGTTAGTGACGGTAACGGTGGTAGTGCAACGGCGACAGCGTCAGTCACTTTTAATGGCGCAACGGATACGCTAGAAAAAGTAGATGCTGAATTGACAGAAGGTCTCGTTGGCCTACAGTTGACTGCTGATGACTTCAATGTCGGTAACGGCACAGGTTCTGGTGCATTTACTATTAAGTTGTCTGATGCGGATGATGAGAGCGGCGTTTATGCAAAAGCATATTGTTTAGATATCTTTGCTCCAATTCTTCCCGGCGGCTTTGGTACTAACATCGACAATGCATATACTGTAGGCGCAACCTTGGATGTGGCAGACGAAGATTTCTTGAATGATGACCAAGAAGACTTCTTAAGTCATAACGGTATTAATGGAGAAACGGGTGTTGAAAATCTAGACTTAATTAACTGGATTATCAATCAAGACTTCGAAAATACTGACAACGGTGATGGTACAGCAACAACTTATACGGGTGCTGAAGTGCAGGGTGCAATTTGGGCTCTGACCAATGGTGAGCAACTTGCAAGTTATGGCGAGCCAGGTGGCGTTTATGTTGATGCAGCATATGGTACTGTTGATAATGCACAAGAAATTGTTGATCTTGCCTTAGCGAACGGTGAAGGTTTTGAAGCAGGAGAGGGTGATATAGTGGGCGTATTTGTTGACCCAGTTACTTCCCCAGGCTTTACTCAACCGTTTATCGTTGGTATTGATTTGTTTGACGAAGGTGATTGTTAATTTGTCATAATGAGTATAACTAATATTGTTTGACCAATATAAACCCTCGCCTTTGGCGGGGGTTTTTTCTATCTAAAATAGAGTTTTTTGTGTGTAATCAATTATGTTATTGGTATGTAATGTAGAATATTCGATCTATACTAGTGACTAGAAAAGAAATAAGAGGTGTTAGTTGTGGCTAAAAAAAATAATTCGTCAGATACTTTTGCTCAAGAAGTGTATTTTCCAACGATGATTTACAGCAGTAAATTACATGATGCTGAAGAAATTAATCGTGAATTAATTAAAAATATTCGTCATGAACAGGAAGAAGATCGAAAAGGCATCCAGAGGTCTAATTTTTCCAATCTAGGGGGGTGGCACAGTAAGAACCATTTATATAAAAAGAAAGCATTCAAAGACATCGCAAATCGTGTAAGACAAACGGCAGCAAAAATATCTGAAGATTGTGGCTATGATCCAAAGTTTAAGCTAGATATTGGTACTATGTGGTCAATTATTAATTCCCCTGGCAGTTTCAATCGCAGCCATATACATCCAGGTTGTTTATGGAGCGGTGTTTACTATGTACAGGCGCCTAAAAATTCAGGACATATAGAATTTACCGAACCACGTACGCAACATTTAATGGATCAGGCAAGCTTCGCTCCCGATACCAAGCGTCCTAGACAATGTTGGACAAAAGTACGTTATGAGCCAATTGCGGGAAAAATGATTATTTTCCCTGCATGGTTATATCATGCAGTCATGCCAAATTTAGCAGAAGAGGCTAAGCAAGAAGATGCTGAGCGAATTATTATTAGTTTTAATTTATCGCAGTACCCAGTAAAAAAATAAGATTTTTTACGATTAAAAAGCCGCCACTGTGAATGACAGTGGCGGCTTTTTAATGTCTGTTAAATGAAACCTGTTTAGATCAATTCTCTCTGAAAGCAGAAAAAAGTTGTTCGGATAAAGGCTTAATAAGATAGTTTAATAAGCTGCGTTCAGTGGTGGTGAACATAGTGCTAACAGGTAGGCCGGAATTAATGGTCGCCTCTATTTTTTCAAGTTGTTCTCTTTCTAAGCTCACTTTTACTAAAAAGTGTTTTTCTCCTTTTGCTTTATCGTCAGTGATGCTGTCGGCAGAGATGAATAAAACACGACCGATAATTTCGGGAGTTGATTGCTGGTTAAATGTATCGAAACGAATGCGTGTCTCTTGACCGAAATAAATCTGTTCTATATCCGCGGGTGTTACCTGCGCATGTATGATGAAATTATCCGAGTTGGGAACTATTTCTAATATAGGATCGCCAGCCTTAATAACTTCATTGATATTATTGACGATGAGCTTGTGCACTCTCCCGCTAACAGGGGCTTTTATTTCAAGTCGAGTGGAGTCGTCTTGTGTGGTTGGGATTTCAGTTTGAACTTTGGCGAGATCTTCGGTTGTTTTTTCTATTTGTTGCCATATTTTTTCTTTGTTTTCTTTCGCTAACTTTTCAATGCGTTGGGTCGTCTCATTAAATGTATTCAGTTTTTGTAATTCGGTTACTTTTAGTGATTCTAATTGCGTGAGTACGGTGACTTTATCTCTTTCTAGTGTGGTGAGCCGTGATTTTGAAATAAGTTGACGTTTATAAAGTTCTTCAAGTTCGGTGATGGATTCATCGAGTATGGATAGTTGGCGTTGACTCGTCTGTCGTTGTTTTTTAATCGCTTGGATTTCATTTTTTAACCCCGATAAGCGAACGTTTAACTCATCCACATTGGTTTTGAATAGATTTTTTTGTGCGGTAAAAACAGATTGCTCAGTATCAACAATGCCTGGGTATTCGATAATTTCATTTTCATATTTTTGTTCGTCAATCAAAAAATTGTCGTCTCCACGTATCATTGTGTTTAGGCGGTCGAGCGTTAGCGAGAGTTCAAACTCTTGTTTTTTTAGTCTTGCTAGTTTGGAGTCAATGCTGACGCTGTCGAGTACTATAATCACATCGCCTTTCTTGACAATATCGCCTTCTTCTATCAATAGTTCTTTAATAGGCCCGCCTTTGGAGTGCTGCACAGGTTTGTTTTCACCGATCTGAACTACAGTACCTTTCGCGGTGATTGCGCCACTAATATTGATAAGGGTTGCAGACAATACTGCGGCAAAGAAGAATACTCCGCAAATGATAAACCCCATTTTAATATAATGATTATATTGTTGTTGGAAGAAGCTTGTTTGATGATCTTGATTGGCTGACATATTTATAGTCTATTTTTTTGACGGATTCGGTTGAGTGTTTAGTGTGTTGGTTGCTTGTCGCTTTGCTGCATTCATGATTTCACTAGGAGAGCCAAAAGCTTTCATTTCGCCTTTGTGCATAATTAACAGCTTATTCGCTTTTTCTAACAGTTGAGGGCGATGAGAAACAAACACAATAATAGTTTTTTGTTGTTGTAGCATTTCAATTGTTTTGTTGAGTCGAAGCTCACCTTCGCTATCTAAATTCGAGTTGGGTTCGTCAAGTACGACTAAGAAAGGGTTGTTGTATAGCGCACGAGCAAGAGCAATACGTTGCTTCTGCCCAGAAGACAGTGCATGTCCTTCATTGCCTAAAAGAGTATTGTAGCCGTCTTTTAGTTCTAAAATTAACTGATGTGTGCCTGCTAGTTCGCTAGCTAATAATACTTTTTTAAAGTCATCATCACCGCTAAAACGTGCAATATTTTCTGTAACAGTGCCATCAAATAATTCTATTTCTTGAGGTAAATAACCAATATGTTGACCAAGTTGCGTACGAGTCCATTGTTGAATGTCGGCTCCGTCTAAGCAGATTTTCCCTTTAGCTGCTGGCCAAGCGGCAACTAATGCTTTTGCTAATGTAGATTTTCCTGATCCGCTGTGCCCGCTAATACCTAAAACATCGCCTGCTTGTAACGAGAATTGAACATTTTTAATAATAAACTTAGTGTTGTCATTGGGTGCAAGTACGTTAAGTTCTTGTGCCGACAGTGACGCGATAGGCTTGGGTAATTCTTGTTTATTTTCATCGCTATCTTCTTCAAATAACCACGTTTTAATACTATTCCAGCTATCTCTCGCCCTAACAACGGATGAGTAGCTACCTAAGATACTTTCTAGAGGAGAAAGCGCGCGTGACAGAATAACGGTACAAGCAATAATACTACCAGAAGATAGTT
>AEVK01000257.1 GCA_000209515.2 gamma proteobacterium IMCC1989 | reverse complement strand
GCTCTCAGTAATATCATTCGGAAATGCATCAAGACTGTCCACGACCCCATCACCATCAGTATCATTGGTGGTGCTCAGTAGGTAGTCACAGCTTTTGACGATATTAATAGGGTTGCCAAAGGTGTTATTGGTACAACGAATACTGTCAGTCGCTGTTTGAAAAACATAAACACCACTCGCACCATACCTTACTAACGCTGTTACTGGTAAAGAACATGTACTCCATTCGTTAGCACAATGAATCCAA
>AEVK01000258.1 GCA_000209515.2 gamma proteobacterium IMCC1989 | reverse complement strand
CGAAAAGCGCAGCCGCTTAACCGAGCGTTATAGGTACTAAATAATGAGTATGCGAGATAGATTGATAAATCAAATGTTTTCATCAACTAATTTAAAATTAGAAAAAGAGATGAGGCAGATATCTGCATCAGAAAAAACCGCTAAAGAATCTGAAGTGCAAACAGAAATTCTTCAAGAATTTAATCAACGTGCCAAAGATGCTGAATCAAAAGCAGATAGAGCAAATGTAATCGCAATAGCTGCAATTATAATAGCAAGCGTGTTTAGTATAATTAGTATTTTAATATCTATTTCTATTGGTGTTTCAAATGGCGTCTGAAAAACCCTATAACAAGGCGCAGCAATCGCTCCCGTTGGTCGCTGGGACGTCCAAAACGCTCCGCTTTTTTGGCCGCCCCTGTGCGCGGCGTTATGTGTAAGGAAGATATGGAAGTATTAAAAACTCACGAAATTGATTGTAGTGAAAAAGATGAAAATGGTTACTATGATTGGCATTACGAATACGATCTGTATGAATTTTCATTTGGGGCTATAAAACTCCATGCCAGGTCATATTCTGATACTCCTAAAGAGGTTAGCTTCTTTGCCTATGAAAAAAATGGTGAGCGCTCTAAATATGACAATAGCCTAATAGAACAGCCAGAGTTTTTGAAAGCACTGAAATACTTAAAAGACCTTGGAATCTATGATAAATATTGTTTTTTTAATGGCGCTTATCCAATAGTTCCACTATCTATTTGGGCTAAAATTGAAAACACATAACAAAACTGTCAAATACATTCCAGCCGCAAAAAGC
>AEVK01000259.1 GCA_000209515.2 gamma proteobacterium IMCC1989 | reverse complement strand
AAGGTAGAACCTAGTGCTGCCGCTGAAACGGTATTTGAGGTCGTCGTGGAAGTTTGAGGTGAGGTAGAGGCCGAAATCAGTGGGATATAAACGGAGAAAGTTGTTTTTCCATCGCGGCAATGACACTCGATAATCCCTTTATGTTGAGTGATGAGCTGTTGAGATATCGCGAGCCCAAGACCGGTACCTTCCGCTCGGCCAGAAATCATAGGGTAAAAAATATCATCAATAATTTCACTGGGAATACCGGGGCCATTGTCTTCGATACGGATATTGACGACCAAAGGATAGTGTTTGCGACCAATAGTAAACTGCCGATGTACTAAACTGTGCACGGCAATAGTGGGCGATGTGTTATTCGGTTGTTCCAGTAGTGCTTGAATGCTGTTGCGTAGAATGTTGAGAATTGCTTGAATAAGCATTTCACTATCGCCTATAAATTCAGGAATACTGGGGTCATAGTGGCGAGACAAGGCAATGTTGTCTCCGACTTCAGCGCCAATAACCGCCAATACATGTTCTAGCACTTGGTGAATGTTAACGGTTTGATTATTGATCGTTTGTAGTGGGCCAAGCATTCTATCGACTAAATTTCGTAGCCTGTCCGTTTCAGCAATAATGATGCTGGTATATTCTTTTAGTTCTTCGCTATCTAACTCTTGAGAGAGTAATTGTGCTGCACCGCGAATACCCCCTAAAGGGTTTTTGACTTCGTGAGCGACGCCACGAACGAGGTTTTTGGTGGTTTCTTGCGAAGCGAGTAATGCTTCCTCACGACTAATTCGCAACAGGCGATCCAAGGGCTGGATTTCAATAAGCACCTGTTGCTCATTGACTATAGGGGTGACGGTGTAATCGACGGTAATATGTTGCTGTGGGTGCAGACGCCAGCGTGCTTTGCGTTTTGTGTATTCTGCGCCATCGGTTAATACGCCGCGAATTTTTTCAATAGCGCTGTCGGATTCATAAAAATAGTGGCCGAATGGACGGTTAATCATCTGCTGAGAGCTGACTTCCAGTAATGATTCCGCAGCGGTATTGGCATATACAACTGCCAGTGAACTATTTAATAAAACGACGGCATTGGTTAGGTTGTCGAGTATTTGTCGATAATCGTGAGAACTTGTCATATGTATCACGCCGTTGTTGATTGCGCCGCTGTTCATGTACGGCTGTTTAGGTGTGAACTGTTGTATATTCATAATCATATATCGCTATGAATAAGCACTTATCGCTTTAGCGATTTCTTATATTATCTGCTTATTTCATTTGGTCGACGTTTTTCGCACTTTTTTGGTGCAGGTATACTATTTTGTATGCTTTTCATCATGGCCTATATTTTATTCCTTGCGATAAATGCTGAGGTAAAAAAGCCCCGCAGAGCGAGGCCTTTATCACAGCGTTTTTACTACATTGGTAATAAGTGTTATAGGCTGTAGTACATTTCAAACTCAACCGGGTGAGTGGTCATGTTTAATTTTTCTACTTCTTCGCTCTTCAGCTCAATATAAGCATCGATCATATCGTTATCGAATACGCCGCCGGCGGTTAAAAAGTCACGATCTTGGTCTAATGCATCCAATGCTTCCCCTAAACTTTCGCAAACCGTTGGGTATTGCACTAGCTCTTCTGCTGGAAGGTCATAAAGATCTTTGTCTGCAGCATCGCCAGGGTGAATTTGGTTTTTAATGCCATCAAGGCCGGCCATTAACAATGCAGAGAATGCAAGATATGGGTTGGCTGTAGGATCAGGGAAGCGAGTCTCTACGCGTCTCGCCTTAGCTGAAGTTACATAAGGGATGCGGATAGAAGCTGAACGGTTACGTGCAGAATACGCTAGGATAACCGGTGCTTCGAAGCCTGGTACTAAGCGTTTGTATGAGTTAGTTGAAGCATTACAAAATGCGTTTAACGCTTTAGCATGCTTGATGATACCGCCAATATAAAACAATGCAGTATCGCTTAAGCCAGCATATGCATCACCTGCAAATTGGTTGGTGCCGTCTTTAGAGAATGACATGTGTACATGCATTCCGCTACCGTTATCGCCAACAACAGGCTTAGGCATAAATGTCGCTGTTTTACCGTAAGCATGCGCCACATTGTGTACACAGTATTTTAATATTTGTACTTCATCGGCTTTTTTGGTCAACGTATTAGCGCCTACACCAATTTCACATTGGCCAGCGGTTGCGACTTCATGATGATGTACTTCTATTGCTAAGCCCATCGCTTCCATGGCATTACACATTGCGCCACGGACTTCATGTAGTGAATCGACGGGAGGAACAGGGAAGTAACCGCCTTTAACACCTGGGCGGTGGCCCATGTTGCCTGCAGGAAAAGCCGCATCTGAAGACCATGCGGCTTCTTCTGAATTGATCTGGTAAGACGAACCTGACATGTCGGTTTTCCATTTCACGTCATCGAAGACGAAAAACTCAGGCTCAGGGCCAAATAGTGCGTTATCACCTAGGCCGGTTGCAGTGAGGTAGGCTTCGGCACGTTGCGCGATTGATCGTGGGTCACGGCTATAGCCTTCGCCTGTTGTTGGCTCAACGATGCTACAGCGCATAATTAGAGTGACTTCATCCGTAAAAGGGTCAAGCACCGCAGCGTCACCATCGGGCATTAAAATCATGTCTGATTCATTAATACCTTTCCAGCCTTCGATAGAGGAGCCGTCAAACATTTTGCCTTCTTCAAAGAAGCTGTCATCAACTTCTGAAGCAGGAATAGTCACATGGTGTTCTTTGCCTACGGTATCTGTAAAGCGTAGGTCGACCCAGCGAACTTCGTTTTCTGCGATAAGGTTAAAGGTGTTCTCCGACATGTATATTTCCTCTGCGTGTAGCGGTTAGTCATTAAGTCAGTTAAAGAAGATAAGTTGAACAGGCCAGAATAGCTCTTATTTATTCAATGCTTACTAGCGGTTCAATATCGTACTGGCTGAAGTTATAGCAAATTAAATGCCAGTTTTAATGTGTGCACGACGCAGCCTAAAAACAAGGGCTGTAGGCAAGCAAGTGTTTTGGATTATAGTTTATACTTTGATTTTTTGCACCAAAATGGCGCGATCGGCAG
>AEVK01000260.1 GCA_000209515.2 gamma proteobacterium IMCC1989 | reverse complement strand
GAAAGCGTTTTTTGCTTATCCGGAATCCATCAGGCAATGTTAACGTAGCGGAAAAAGGTTTTATATTACTCCGCTTTATCTTCCAGTTCTTTATGTTTGTCGTGATGCTTTTTATGATGGTCACCGTGATGACTTGAGTCATGAGAGTGATCCGCTGATGGCTTTTTCGCCTTTGCTTTAATCATTTTTTTGCTGCCATCATCAAACTCTAAAGTAAGCTCAACAATATCACCTTCTTTTATGTCTTGGTTCAAGTCCATGATCATAATGTGGTAACCGCCGGGCTTAAAACGTGTCTTTTCTCCAGCAGGTAGCACTATACCATCGGCGACTTCTTGCATTTTCATTAAGCCGTTGTCCATTATGTGTTCATGTATCTCGATACGTTCCGAAATACTGCCGCTCACCGCTACTAGTGTAAGGTCGTCGTCACTTTTATTGCGTAAAGTAAAGTAAGCTGCCGTGACGGGCATACCGGCAAAAATAGGATTCACTCTTGCATGTTTGACATGAATAGCGTGAGTGTTTTTGAGTTTTTTGCTATGACTATGATTGCTGTGCGCATAAAGATTACTACTCAATAAAACAAGCGCACTAACGAGGATGAAAAAACGAATAACGGTATTGCGGTACAACATAAGATAAAGATTCCTTGGTATTATGAAAAGCGACGGTTGTTGATAGCTATGCTAGAGCCTATATATTAGTAAACTAGAATATAATAAATCCCTATTAAGAAACAACCAAAGCAAAGAAAAACTTACAGAAAAGGATCAGAGTTGAAGATAATTTCCATCATCAGTGGGGCTTTATGCATCATCGCATTACTTTTTATCGTGTGGTTTGTACGTAATTTATACATAGTGCCAGCCGTAGAGAGTGTGGCTTTTTTTGAATCGACTACCCAGCTTCAGCAGCTCTTTCTTGATGATGGGCAAGAGCTTAATGAACAGCTCAACGAACAGCAAAACGAGCAAGATACTAAACAAGGCGCTAAACAAGGAATCATGCGTGTAGTGTATTTTTGGCAAAATAATTGTCCCTGTGATCAGTTCACCAAACCGCATTTTTTATTATTGATTAAACAATACCAGCACCTAGCAAGTAATATCGTCTTTTATTTAGCTCCCGTGGATGATAGTGCGGTGAGTGAAGATTTACAAAATGTAGAACAACTACCGGCCAAGTTGTTAGATCGCGTAAGAGAAGATGTAAAAGCCACGCCGTCGGTGGGTATTTGGAATGCTAAGGGGGAGCTAATTTATTTTGGCCCCCATAGCTTAGGTTATGTGTGTAATAACGACACCAGCTTGGTGAAAAAAGTACTAGATGCCTTATTAAACAAACAAACGGTTAGCGCCTCAACCGTAATGGGTGATGGCTGCTTTTGCCCCGTTGAGGCGGCGGCTAACTAAAAGCCCTAGTGATCACTATGTGCTGTATAGCCGTCAGACTCATCACCGTGTAAATGTGTACCGGGTTGAACCGCAACGGCATCTACAAGATAGCTATCACCATGTTCAAAAGTTAATAATAAAGGAATGCGCTGACCCTCAGTAATCGGCGCAACTAAACCTTCTAAATAAACGTAATAACCATCGTCCGACAATTCCTCAGCAGAACGAGCTTTAATGGTCACAGTATGATCAGCTGTTTCCCCATTGGCCAATGCTTTCGCAGGTTTACCCGCATGGTGCAAACGCACATCGCTCGCCGCTTCACTGCTCACCTGCGTTAATGTCACCGGCTTATCCTTGGTGTAATTAATAATCTCCATATACGCCGCCGACCCATCCAGCGACGAACTAATATTAATCCGCGCCTCATCAATAGCAATCACATAATCATCACCAGCAAAAACAGAGTGAGTGAATAGGCTGAATAAGGCAATAAGTAGAACAGAGAAGATGGTTTTCATAGTTTAGGTTCTGTGTGTAGTGGAATAATTAAAGGCGCATATTACCTTATTTTTTGATGGTTGTGGTTTTTGAGGTGAAGGAGGTGTTGGCGCTTAAAATTACTTTTTTATTGTGTATATTTAATACGTTGAGTTGGTGTGTTTGAGTGTGTAGGATTGCGTCTAATATGCTGTTAGTCATTAAGGAGAGTTATGAGTCATTTTGAGGTTTTGGGTTTTGTGGATATAGATCTACTTTTTTTGATCACAGGGGTTTCGTGCGGAGGCCTTGGCGCAGTTATGGATTATGTTTATAAAAGGAATAACTTTAAAAACTTATCTGTAAATATCGTACCCCAAGTAAAATGGCGGGCATATGTCCCATTGTTTTTTGGGCGGGTAGTTATTGGTTGCTTTAGCGGCCTTATAATATGGCTTATTCTGTATGATATTTTGCAGCATAACTCTGAGTCATATGTAAGGCTGGCATTGGTATCCTTAATGGCTGGTTTTTCAACTCCTGCATTACTTAAGAGTTATCAAGATAAAGCTGCCAAAATAATTAACGAAGAAACTAATAAAAATAACTGACCAGCATGTAATGTCGCCGCTAAAATATGTGGCTAGGACTGGTATTACGCTAGCGCTCCATACCAATCTCATACATGTGCGTTAGACATACAAGTGACCTGTGAACTTTGAGAAAATTATTGTGAAAGAAGAAGACTGGTATCAGTTTCAAGAGATGATACGTGAATATTTCGAGTCCTTGGGGGCAGACGCTCAAACAAATGTTCGGCTTCAGGGGGTCAGAACATGTCACGATGTAGATGTTTTAGTCAAAACGAAATTTCTAGGAGAAGATATTACTTGGCTGGTTGAAGCAAAGTTTTGGAAAACTCCCGTGAGTAAACTTCATGTTTTAGCCCTTCGAACAATTGTTGATGATGTTGGTGCGGACCGTGGTTTTATTATTTCCAGTAAAGGCTTTCAGTCTGGTGCAATGGAGGCCGCAAATAATTCAAATGTTAAATTAAAGACATTTGATGAGTTAAAAGATGAAACGAAAGGAATGATTGAAGCCGAAGTCCTTAAGGCATATGACAGACGGCTTCAAATAATAGAAAGCCGCTATTGGTCCCACTCAAAAGCCATTCGAATCAAGTATGGTCTTAGGCATGACTTTCTAGACAATTCAATGAGTTTCACCGGACAGATACTATTAGGTATAGCACGGAAGGCTATTGTAGCAGCATCAGAGCGTAACTACCCTATTGATTTAGAAACATTTCACAAAGAGCATCAAGGGCAGGCTGTGGCTTATAATTTTCAGCAGTTGCAGAATTGGCTTAATTTGAATTTAAATCATTTTGAAGAAAAGCTGATGCTTGCAGAATGGGAAATGCACAAACATGGTGACTACTCTCCTGATACTGTTTATGACCAAGAAGATGAAATGACACCGAGTAAAATAATGGCTGCAGGGATGTATCGCAGCGAAAAAAATGGTTAATAGAACGCAAAAAAACCAGGCTCGATTGTGTTATAGATTAAAACTTTAAGCCTAAAGGGAGTCATATGAGTTTTCAAAAAATAGAAGATGTACTAATTAGAAATATTGATGATATTTTGAAATTAATGAATTTTGATCGTTTTATTCTTCAGTTTGCCATTGAGGGTATCGAGGATTTACAAAAAAGCCTTAAAGAGACCCATAATATTGAAAATCCAGCTTTACTTGCTGAAAATGCTCTTCAAATGCTTAAGCAAATACAGACTAATGACTCATTAAGACCAAAATACCAAGTTATATTTAATCAATGTATTGTGTTGCTTGTTTCTGTTTTTTCTTCTTCAATAGCAGATCTTTTCAGAGAAGGTATTTGCCTTCTTGCTACAAAGGGGGATTCAAAAAAGCTAAAAAATGAAGAGTTAAAAATATCTGTATCAGATTTGATTGAATATGATAGCGGGATCAACGAAAGATTAGGTTATTTAATTGCGGATAAAAATGATCTTTCATTTCAAGACATGAAAAGTATTAGTCGTGCTTTTAAAGATTATTTTGATTTTAATATAGAAAAAAATGAAAATGTTAATACTATAATATTAGTGCAAGCTGGTCGGCATGTGATTGTCCATGATTCTGCTAGGATTAATGAGAGGTTTATCAGGCAGGTTTCCGGGGCTAAGCCAAGAAAGATAAAGTCAGACTTAAACGAAGGGGAAATAAATTTCGATTCAAATGAAGTGAAAGTTGCTGCGGAAAGTATGCATGCCTATTTTATGCAGGTTAGAAAACAGGTGGAAGATAGATTGGAAGTTTCAAATCAATAGCGTCAGATCTGATCGAAATAACTTCTACCAAAAGGCCTTCAATGAAAAACAATCTAATTGCCATTATCCTAACCACATTACTAATAGGGTGCTCCAACCGGTGTTTTTACCTTAAAGTATATTAAGGTTGTAGTGGTCAACCTTTTCTGGCCAGCCA
>AEVK01000261.1 GCA_000209515.2 gamma proteobacterium IMCC1989 | reverse complement strand
CAATAATATCCGTAACTATCGGAGCAAAAGCACTATATTGACTAACCTCCCAACTTAAACTCGAACTTCTTAAACAATTTTCGTTGGCAGCGCAAACACTAATATCACTTACCCTTGATGATTGACTAACTCCTTGATTTTGATATTCAATAAGATATTCTTGTAAAAAAATACTATTAGAAAATGTCATGATTTTCTCTAACCGTTTTGATCGAACAATACGGTTACTCAACATATAACCAACTTTTTCTCCTGAACCAAGCTGACCATAAACCAAGTTTACCCTCCCACCCATATAATTCACTTCATCCAAATACTGCGTATTCCCATCAATAAAATAGTCATAACTAACCGGGTTATTCCCCGTGCTATCATTAATCTCTCTTACCCCCCAAGTCGTTGTCCCTTGCGGAAAAATTAACGATGCTTTACCACTATTCCCCGAACCACCACCAAAGGTAATCACCTGCCCCGCTTTGGTTTTTGCCACCCAATAACTCGGGTTATTAATGCTGCCGCCGTGGGAAATAATTTGGGCGTAGCCGTCAATTTCGGTTTTATATTCAGTACCTATCGCGCCGTTATTACCATTCACAGGAATCAATCGCTGACCATCTAGACAGTAGCGATCTTTATCGGAAAAGGTAATGCCAGCGATAAAACCATCTTGCTCCAAATTCGCCCCACAACGATGAATACTAGAAAGCCCACCTAAACTCCAACCCACTCCCAATACGCCATTGCCACCACCGGTATAATTGAGCGATAAGTCTGGTTGCATACCACCGCGACCGGGGGCGACTTGAATAGGAATAGAATAACTGGCTTGGCCACCACTGACATTAAATTCAGCTGGCGTACTGCCGACTACGGTGGAAGCTATAGCAGTATGACTGGCGAATAATAGTGCGGCGCTAATGAAGAGGTTTTTGGCAGAGGTAAGCATGACCTGTCCTTGTCTGTTTTTTATGGATATCGGATCAACACCGGATCAAGTCCGGCATGACGATGTTTTTATATGGGAACATCATTAAGGTATAACAAAATTATTTGGCGCGAATAGTAACTAAAAAACGAATCAGCTGCAATCTACTTCTCTAGACATCTATCTCTCTAGACTACATGTTGGCTACACAAAGAAAATGTGATATCGATCACACTATTTTTTTGTGTTTGTTTGAAATCAAGTGATGGGTATAAATAAAATAGATGCACATAAAAAAGTGCAGCGGGGAATATAGAAAAGCGTTTTACTATACATTGCGGGCTGTTATTACAAGCTGTGATTCGTGCGTAAAACCTAATCCCCAACAGTATTGAGGATTAGAATAGAAATGCGTTTACAAACAAACCACTTCTTCAGCTTGTAGGCCTTTATCACCTTCTGCCAAACTAAATTCAACGGACTGGCCTTCGTTTAAAGAGCGGTAGCCTTCACTTTGAATATTGCGGTAGTGAACAAAGATATCTTCGGATTTTGCTTCGCAACTGATAAAGCCGTAGCCGCGTGAATTATTAAACCACTTCACTGTACCGGTATTACGATCAGAGCTGTGATCAGAATTGTGATCAGTCATATATTACTTCCTTCTTACTCGATTGTTTTTATTATCTTATGGATGCTTTTTAACATTTTTTAAAACGTTCAAAGGCTACCATGACAATATATTATTTTTGAGCGAGACCTTTGCACGGAAGATGATTTTGCTT
>AEVK01000262.1 GCA_000209515.2 gamma proteobacterium IMCC1989 | reverse complement strand
TTGTCTTTTTAGATACTTTTTTGTTTTTTTGTGTCTTTGCCTTTTTCTATCGAGACTTTTATCTATATTGATGCTTTTTGGGGAGGAGTGCTTCGTGCGTGACATGTCTACGGATGAGAGCAGGCGTGTTATATGCTACATTCATCAAAAGGTATTCTGTTTGGATGTGTGCTTGGATTGTACGATGGATGTAATAAAAGGGAGGGTTTAGCTATTAATTTACAGATGAGAAGAATCATAGCAATATCGTTGCTCAAGTTATTGGTGATTGTCGGTAGTTTGATTATGGCGAGTAGTGCTTATAGTTGGGGCTCGCTGGGCCATCAGGTGGTGTGTGATATTGCTTGGCGTTCATCGGCGCCTGCCGTGCAGCGCCAATTAGCGTCTGTGGCCAAACGTATGGGTTATAAGACCTTTGCCGAGAGCTGTACTTGGGCAGATAAGATTAAAAGTCAGTCCCGTTACGACTCGCTAAAGCCATTACATTATATGAATATAGATCGTCGCGATGCTCATGTTCGCAGTGCCGCCTGTGTGAGTCGCCAGCCGCCGCAATGTGTATTGCCTGCGATTCAGTATTATCTTGATGAGGCGAAAAATACTGCGTTAAGTCAAAAACAAAGAGATAAAGCGCTGTTGCTGCTTGGGCATTTTGTTGCAGATATTCACCAACCTTTGCATGTGTCATACAAAGATGATCGTGGCGGCACGCGCAAAATGGTGGTGTATCAAGGTAAGTTGATGAATTTGCATCGCCTATGGGATACGCAATTATTATATTGCCAAGGGATTAATGGTAAGCGGCCAACATGGCGACGTTTGGGCGCCGAATTGTTTAATCGCCCTCAGCCTTCTTTAGAAAAAATAAAACTTCCCGCAATAGAATGGGCGCAAGAATCATTTGAAATAACCAAGGCTATTTATCAAGAAATTAATGGTGGCAATAAAAAACCATTGCTAGCAAATGATTATTGTGAGCGGCATTATCCTGTTGCGCTATCCCAATTGCGGTTAGCGGGTAGCCGCTTGGCTGCTTTGTTAGCAGATGATTAGCCAGATTCCGGATAAGCAAAAAGCGCTTTCCAGAATGACGAAATCTTGTTTTGATTGTCACTTTAGTTGTCACGTTCTGGCAATTGAGAGTTAATGCAGTACCAGTTCGCTTTTTCTGATACCCAGATATGTTCTTTTTCTGGCGAATCGATGTCGCTATCTAATGAGCCTAACCGAAGAATAATATGCGCAGTGTCTTGTCTTTTTGCATATATCTGGGAGCCGCAATTCGAGCAAAAGTAGCGGTGTTTACCGGTAGATGATTCGTAGGATTTTAGTTGGTCTTTGTTTAATAAGTGGAAGTCGCTGTCTTGTACGCTAGCCACGCTCGAAAAGGCACTGCCGTGTGCTTTTCTACAGGTTTTACAATGACAATGCGTTATCTCACCTATTGTCCCTGATACCGTATATGTCACTGCGCCGCATAGGCAGCTTCCATTGATCATCGTATTCTCTTTTATTTGAACGTTTTAGTCAGCGTTAGTGTATATGGTGTGGATGTAGGTGTGAACACAGGCTTGAATATAATACTTAGCTTAGTAGCTTCTTAGAGCCACCTGCGAATCACCACGCGCTCTGGCAGGGCAGTGGCACTATAGGGTACAATCCCAGCCCAATTTATTGACATTATTCGCGAATATTACCTTCTATGGAAATTAGCCCTTATCTAACGACCCTTAAATCCTTGCAAGAGCGCACCAATGTGCTTAGGGGGTATCTTTGACTACGATGCTAAGCAAGAGCAGTTAGCGGAAGTCGAATTAGAATTAGCCGAGCCAGAAGTCTGGAATGACCCCGCTCGAGCACAAGCATTAGGCCAAGAACGTGCATCATTAGAAGCCATTGTAGGTACCATTCAAACACTTGATACGGGTGTGGTTGATGCGCGTGAGCTACTCGATATGGCCGTTGAAGAAGGTGATGAAAGTATCTTAATCGATGTGCAAGATGAGATAGATGTTCTGAGTGCGCAACTCGGTAAGCTCGAGTTTAGGCGTATGTTCTCCGGTGAAACTGATGCGAATAATGCTTACTTAGATATTCAGTCAGGTTCTGGCGGCACCGAAGCGCAAGATTGGGCTGAAATGGTCTTGCGTATGTATTTACGCTGGGGCGAAGCGAGAGGGTTTAAAACCACGCTAGAAGAAGCTTCTGCAGGCGATGTAGCCGGTATTAAAAGTGCGACTATTCGTTTTGAAGGTGAATATGCCTTTGGTTGGTTGCGTACTGAAACCGGTGTGCATCGTTTAGTGCGTAAATCCCCGTTTGACTCTAGTAGTCGCCGACACACTTCATTTTGTTCGGTATTTGTTTCTCCCGAGATTGACGATAACTTTGAAGTGGACGTGGATAAATCAGAAGTGCGCGAAGATACCTATCGTGCATCCGGTGCGGGTGGACAGCACGTGAACAAAACCGATTCTGCCGTGCGATTAACTCACGAAGCCAGTGGAATTGTCGTGCAATGCCAAAGCCAGCGTTCACAACATCAAAACCGTGACACTGCATGGAAAATGCTACGCGCCAGATTGTACGAGCAAGAGCTGCAACGTCGCAATGCCGATAAACAAGCACAAGAAGATAATAAATCTGATATTGGCTGGGGCAGTCAAATTCGCTCTTATGTGTTAGATGATCAGCGCATTAAAGATTTACGCACTAATGTACAAACTAGTAATTGCCAAGCGGTATTGGATGGCAGTTTAGATCAGTTTATTGAAGCCAGTTTAAAAGCGGGTTTTTAAATTTTGCACTTCACCGCTTAAAAATTTTTTATATTCACCTCCATAAACATAGACGCAAAAAAGATATTATGAGCAACGACAACAAGAATGAAGTTAAAGACGCCTCTAAAGAAGAAAATAAATTAATTGCTGAGCGCCGTGAAAAATTAGCGACGATTCGTGCACAAGGCATCGCTTTTCCAAATGATGTGACCCGTGAACATAAAGCGGCTGATTTACAAGCTGAGTTTGGCGAAAAAACTAAAGCCGAATTAGAAGAGCTGGATCATAAAGTGTCGGTTGCTGGCCGCGTGATGGCTAAACGTGGCCCTTTTATGGTACTGCAAGATGTGACGGGCCGTGTGCAGTTATACGCCAGTAAAGATGCACAGAATCAGCTAAAAGAAACCTGTGGTCTATGGGATATTGGCGATATTGTCAACGTGACCGGTGCGTTGCATAAATCAGGCAAGGGCGATCTGTATGTCAATCTAGAGCAGTTTCAATTGTTAACGAAATCATTGCGCCCATTGCCGGATAAGTATCACGGTCTTGCGGATCAAGAAATTCGTTATCGTCAACGCTACGTGGATTTAATGGTGAACACTGACGTGCGTGATACGTTTAAGATTCGTTCGCAGGTCATCAGCTTTATTCGCAGCTACTTAAATAGTAGTGACTTTTTAGAAGTTGAAACCCCAATGCTACAAAGCATTCCGGGTGGTGCAACGGCTCGCCCGTTCGTCACACATCACAATGCGCTCGACATGGATATGTACTTACGTATTGCTCCTGAGTTGTATTTAAAGCGTTTAGTGGTCGGTGGTTTTGAGCGTGTATATGAAATTAATCGTAACTTCCGCAACGAAGGTTTATCTACTCGTCATAACCCTGAGTTCACCATGTTGGAGTTTTACCAAGCCTATGCTGACTTCAATGACTTGATGGATCTTACCGAAGATATGTTACGTCAAATCGCGCTCAACGTATTGGGTTCTACCGATGTGAAAAACACGGTGAAAAATGCAGAAGGTGAAGTTACAGAAGAAATTACTTACGATTTCGCCAAACCTTTTACGCGCCTAAGTGTGTTCGATTCGATTCTGCAATATAACGATGACATTAAAGCAGAAGTGTTAGCAGACGAACAAGGTGCTCGTGGTATCGCCGAAGGCTTAGGTATTCCGTTAAAAGATTACTGGGGTTTAGGTAAAGTACAAATCGAAATTTTCGATAAAACCGTTGAGCATTTATTATTGCATCCAACATTTATTACCCAGTATCCAACCGAGGTGTCGCCACTGGCGCGTCGTAACGATGATAACCCGTTTGTGACTGATCGTTTTGAGTTCTTTGTAGGCGGACGCGAAATTGCTAATGGTTTCTCTGAGTTAAATGATGCAGAAGATCAAGCGGAACGCTTTAAAGCTCAAGTGGCCGAGAAAGATGCCGGTGATAACGAAGCCATGCATTACGACGAAGATTATATTCGTGCACTAGAATATGGCTTGCCACCAACGGCAGGAGAGGGTATTGGTATTGATCGTTTAGTGATGCTGCTAACCGATTCACCTTCTATTCGCGATGTATTACTCTTCCCGCATATGCGCCAAGAACATCAGCAATAATAAGACAGTAATAAGAATAAAAAATGCCGAGCTTAGCTCGGCATTTTTTTGTTTGAAGATTATCCCGATTGTTTTTTCTGACGTTGCTCGTGGGGCAATAAATGGCTCACTATCAGCGTAGCAAAAACAAAAGCCCCTGAGACTATTAAGCAAGTCGCCAAGCCATAATATTGATAAATCCAGCCGGATAAAATAATACCGACTAAGCGCCCAGCGGCATTCGCCATATAGTAAAAGCCTACATCCAGCGATGCGTGATCTTCTCGTGCATAAGCCACAATTAAGTACGAATGTATTGACGAATTAATAGCAAAAACTCCACCGAAAATAAATAGACCCACAATAATGAGCGCCGAACTAAGGGGTAGCCAGTGCACTACACATGCGGTGAGCAAGGTCGTTATGCCTAAAGCTGCTCCCCATAGTAATAGGCGATGTCGTGCTTGGTATAATGGTATTTGTTGGGTGATGTTTGGGGTTGTCGCTTGAACGATGCCATAAAAAATCACCCATAAGGCGAGGGTTGTGCCTATCGCAGTATGATCCCAGCCTGCTTGTGCTTGTAGATAAACAGGCAATGCCACGGTGAACCAAATGTCTCGTGATCCAAATAAAAAAAATCGTGCGCCCGATAAATAATTTATGGCAGGGTTGTTAGAAAAAATGTCAGTAAATGCAGGTTTTTGAATCGTGTCGGAACGCGAAGCTTGCAGTAGTATCATGCTGGCAATAAGCGTGATGCTTAACAGACACACCATAATAATAATCGCGCCTTTGAATGCCAGTGTTGCCAGTAAAAAACCACCCAAGAAAAAACCCACACCTTTTAATGTGTTTTTTGATCCGGTGAGTAATGCAACCCAGCGGTATAAGGTGTGATGGTGGTTGTGGG
>AEVK01000263.1 GCA_000209515.2 gamma proteobacterium IMCC1989 | reverse complement strand
CCCGCTATCCGACATCCAAACAAAACAAGCGACGGCAACCACACTTAGCACAACAAGCTTTACTATAGATTCAAAAGCGATAGCCGTCATTAATCCCGAATGGTAGCCCGACATATCTAATCGTTTAGCACCAAAGAGTAAGGTAAACACCACCATAGACAGGGCAATAACAAAAGTGAGATCTTGGCTGACTAAAAAGTCATCGCCCATCGTCAACAATAATGTGTCGGATACGGCTTTTAGTTGTAATGCGATATAAGGGATGGTTGCCATTAACACAACTAAGCTCACCGTCGCTGCTACACCTTGCCGCTTACCGTAACGAGAAGCTATGAAATCAGCAATACTATGAATATGTTCCTGACGGCAAACTTTATAGATACGCTCAAGAAGAGGAAAACCGATAGTAAAAAGTAAAATAGGGCCAAGTAAAATAGGAAAAAAATTCCAGCCTTTAACAGAGGCCGTACCTACTAAGCCATAAAATGTCCAAGAGGTACAATACACACCTAATGCCAATGCATAAACAATAGGATGTTTCACCCAGCTTGCTTTCACAAAATACTGTTTATCTCCCCATCTAGCCAAGCTAAAAAGGAGAAATATATATACAAAAACGCTACATAATAGAATCGTCGGCGACACAGGCATGCTCTTTTTATTTTACGTAAACAAATGATGTAACCGTATTAGTAACAGAATATCGTTACTTTGTTCAATGCATTATCTATACGACAAGCTAACCGAATCAAGACATATGGAACCTCTGAACAAGTTATTATTTTATAACTACATCATCTCTTATGGGAGATTTAGGCTTCGTATCTAACCGCAAACTACCGGTGCGACATACATTGAACAAGCCTAAAAATGGCTCAACCAACATAGGCAAAGGATCTGAAAAACTTAATTCATCTATAAATACATGAGACTTAAAAGGGTTGAACCATCGAACACTGCTCGCGCCATTGGGCGTTAATACACTTTTTACACAAGCGATAATATACGGCAGCAGCCAAATAGACCTCATCGCTTGTTGTTGAATAACATGACTGGCATTTAGATCTGTTTTGCCTGAAAGAATATTCATATACTGAGCAGGAAAATCAATGCCTGAGACTATCGCGCTTTGTACCGATCCCCAAAACCTTGGATTAATTTCCAGCAAATAGCTTTTTCCAGAAATTTCGTCGTAAAGGAAGTCCACTTCCGCTATACCATGCCACCGCATATCTGAAAGTAGGTTTATAGAGGCATCAATCGCCGATGGAATATTGTCGCTAATACGGTCCACTGAATGTACTCCATCTAATGTACCAAGCACCTTAAAACAATAATGACTCACCAGCTTTCCATTATCAAACAAACAGGCAACCCCTGCAGGCACCCCCGTAATAAATTGTTGAATAATAGGCCTTTCATGGTCTTTTAATGACACCGTACCGAGGATTTTTTTATAGCTATCAACCAAACTTTTTTTGCTTTTAACTATCGCTTGCCCTTCCCCGCCCTTACCATTTAAAGCTTTAATAATGACAGGGTAATCAATAGTATCTGCTAGCTCTGCAACTGCGTTAATTGTTTCAGGAAACCATGTCTCAGGCACTCGGACACCTAATTTTTTAGCGTGATGGGTTACCCATGCCTTATTATCTGCATTAAACATTTTATTTTCATCCACCAACAAAACATGCACACCGGCATCCGTTAACTCTTGATGAAAGCGAGCCAGTATTTGTGTTTCCGTTACAGTGGGAATAATAAATTTTGCATTAAATTTTTTTGCTGTCGCTAATATATCCGCCAAAAAAATTTGTGGGGATTCATCGGGATTCGTATATTTTTCGTAAGCTTGACAATATTTAGAGAATCGGCCGATGGGATAGTCAATACTATCCATACCAACAACGCCGTATTTTTGCTTAGCAATGCTCGTCAATACAGACAATGACAAACGGTAACGAATACCGGTGATAATCACGTTCATAAATAATCCTAAAAATTCACATACGGCAAAGCAACTATTTTAGCCTGCTAACTATCGCCTTTCACATTCACAAGCCTCTGAGTAATAGGTGCTGGCATCCAGTATAAATAACACGATATATAACGAAAAGCATCAAAAAAAATATAGGAGCCATGTTTACCTATTTTATTTGAAGGCTACTCAAACCTACTCCTATTACTCTTACATTTTAATACAGCTGCACTCGAATACTTGACCTACCTAGACTTTAGTCTTAGGTAGACCATCGTCTGACAGATATAAGTTCACTAAAGCAGTACAGTATTCAAACAACAACTATAAAATGAGGATACAAGCTATGTCTTTATCTAAAGAAAAGGCCGATGCCTACTGGCAGGCCAACATCAAACTCATGCTTAAGCTTTTAGCGATTTGGTTTATCACCGCTTACGGTTGTAGCATTCTATTCGTCGATTTACTTAATACGATTCAAATAGGCGGCTATAAATTGGGCTTTTGGTTTGCTCAACAAGGCTCTATGTATGTTTTCGTTATATTAACTTTCTACTATGCCAAAAAGATCGGTCAACTCGACCGTGAATATGGCGTATCTGAAGACGAATAGGAGACGCATCATGGAACTACAAACACTTACATTTCTTATCGTCGGATTAACCTTTGCCGTTTATATTGGTATTGCTATTTGGGCACGCGCTTCTACAACTAGCGAGTTTTATGTCGCAGGCGGTGGTATTCACCCTGTCGCTAATGGGATGGCGACAGCAGCCGATTGGATGTCGGCCGCATCATTTATTTCAATGGCAGGTTTAATCGCTTTTTATGGTTACGGTGGCTCAGTCTTTCTATTGGGATGGACAGGCGGCTATGTTCTCTTAGCCATGTTACTCGCACCTTACTTACGCAAGTTTGGTAAGTTTACTGTGCCTGAGTTCATCGGTGATCGCTACTATTCTAAAGCCGCACGTATTGTGGCCGTAATTTGTTTAATTGTGGCATCTGTCACCTACGTGATTGGACAAATGAAAGGGATTGGCGTCGCTTTTTCTCGATTTTTAGAAGTCGATTACAATACCGGCTTAATGACGGGGATGCTCATCGTTTTCATCTACGCCGTTATGGGGGGTATGAAAGGCATAACCTATACCCAAATTGCCCAATATTGTATTTTAATCTTTGCTTACACCGTCCCCGCTATTTTCATCTCTCTTGACCTAACAGGCAATCCCATTCCACAACTAGGCTTAGGCAGCACGCTTGTAGGTAGTGAGACTTACTTACTCGATAGACTAGACCAAGTGGTGACCGAACTCGGTTTTGCTGAATACACAACACAGGCGAGGCTAAGCACACTCAACATGTTTGTTTACACTTTGTCGTTAATGATCGGCACGGCGGGTTTACCTCACGTTATCATCCGCTTCTTTACCGTGCCAACCGTACGCGACGCACGCACCTCTGCTGGTTGGGCATTAGTCTTCATTACCATTCTATACACCACTGCACCAGCAGTAGCAGCGATGGCACGTTTAAACTTGGCCGATACTATTCAACCTGCAGCCGGTGAAAACTTGGCCTACGACGACAGGCCTAGCTGGTTTAAGAACTGGGAAAAAACCGGTCTTCTTAAATTTGAAGATAAAAACGGCGATGGGCTTATCCAATACACGGCCGATAAGACCACTAACGAGATGGTCAAAGTGGATCGGGATATTATGGTGTTAGCCAACCCCGAAATTGCCAAACTACCGAACTGGGTTATCGCCTTAGTTGCGGCTGGCGGTCTTGCAGCAGCCCTTTCTACTGCAGCAGGTTTGCTACTGGCTATTGCCTCCTCCATCTCCCATGATTTACTCAAAGGTGTATTAAAACCAGATATTACTGAAAAAGGAGAACTACTCGCAGGTAGGATCTCTATGGCAGGTGCTATTGCGGTCGCAGGTTATCTTGGGTTCAATCCACCCGACTTTGCTGCAGGTACGGTGGCACTCGCCTTTGGCTTAGCGGCATCCTCTATCTTCCCAGCACTCATGATGGGTATCTTCAATAAGAGGATGAACAAGGAAGGCGCTATCGCAGGTATGATCGCAGGTATTAGCATTACCCTGCTCTATGTTTTCCAACACAAAGGGATCATGTTTGTGGCTAGCACTTCGTTCTTGGGTGATATGCAACCTAACTGGTTTTTCGGTATCGAGCCCAATGCTTTTGGTGCGATTGGTGCGTTAATTAACTTTATTGTCGCAACCATTGTGTCGAAGATGACAGCCGAGCCACCACAAGAAATACAAGCACTTGTTGATAATATTCGTGTACCTGGCGAATCTGGCAGTGCGCGTCACTTAACACCAGATCATCCTCCAGCCTAAACTACTAATTAACAGGAGTATTACAAATAGAGCGTTACACATAGAGTGCTATAAGAGTGTTGCTATAAGAGCACTGTTATAAAAATACTGTCATAAAAGCACTGTCATAAGAGTAGCGCTCTATGTGTTATCCATCGTTTACGAATTCACTGCAAATCTACTGACCGAAATTTGCTGTCTACTGTCTAGTATCCAACTAACCTACTAAATAAGTCCTCATCGCTTTTCTAAGACCTGAATATTCATTCAAATACACATCAGCCCTTGCTATGATGGGGTCACAACGATAACAATAAAATTCTACTTCGGAAACACAGAACATGCTGAATGTATTCACCAACAAACACGTCATTGTCGCCATGATTGTCAGCCCTATTCTCGCTGTGCTTGCTTATTATGCGGTAGATTATAAGGTGAGCGAAAAACCACACAGCGCCGTATCAGGCAAATCCTATCCCCTAGTTGCACAATCTAACTGCCGTTACAGCAGTGGTAAATGCACGTTTAAAAATGGGGATATTGAAGTTTCAATTAGTCTTAGCGGTAATAATACCAATGGAAATAACCAACAATGGACGCTGGTACTCGATTCACAATTACCACTACAAGGTGCAAAAGTAGCTCTTATTGAGACAAGCTCAACCGCCGCATCTCCGCAAGGCATGTCTGCCCAGAATAATGGGATGACACAATGGCAAACAAATATCGATCATCAACTCACTGAAAACTCTACACTACAACTCGCCATCGCTATTGACGATACATTTTACTATGGGGAAACAAGTACCTTATTTACTCATTATGCAGTGGGCTTTCCTCAGCCGAAAAATTAATTGTCGCTAAGCTACATGAACTTCTAAATGTTTCTCGATTCGCCAACAAGCAATAAAAATTGCGTAATATCCACACATAAAAAAACCCGCTCAAGGCGGGTTATTCTATATGGCGGAGAGGGAGGGATTCGAACCC
>AEVK01000264.1 GCA_000209515.2 gamma proteobacterium IMCC1989 | reverse complement strand
AAAGGATGCATTTATCCCCAATTTGCTAGCCATAACGCACAGACTATCGCGAGTATTTTGGCTATGTCTGGCGAAAGGCATTTCGAATTTCAGCGTTTGCACGGCATGGGCGAAGGCTTGTATGAAACAGTTATGCAGGCATACCCAAATGTGGGTGTGCGTATTTATGCGCCAGTCGGTAGCCATGAAGATTTGTTGCCGTATTTAGTTCGACGCTTATTGGAAAATGGCGCTAATGGTTCTTTTGTACACAAACTACAAGATGCAAGCGTGCCAGTGGACGAATTAATTGTTCATCCAACTAAATTATTAATTACACGACCTAGTATTGTGAATCCTTTTATTCCATTACCCGGTGATATTTTTAACGACCGCGATAATTCGAAAGGGACTAATTTGCATATCGCTTCACAGAGAGAGCCTTTAATGAACGCTTTAGATAAATATAAAGATACCCAATGGTTAGCTAAACCTATTCTTGGCTCAGATGGTACTGATGGCGGTGCGAGCAAAAAGG
>AEVK01000265.1 GCA_000209515.2 gamma proteobacterium IMCC1989 | reverse complement strand
AACAAAGAAATCGACCGCCTTTCGCAACTCGTCAGTGTAGACCCCCTCACCCAGTTATTTAACTATCGTCATTTTAGTCAAACACTCGCTCAAGAAATAGAACGTTCGCAACGCACATTACAAGCAACATCATTGATCATGATCGACATTGATCACTTCAAAAAAGTGAACGACCAGTGGGGACACGAAAAAGGTAACCAGGCACTCAAACTGATTGCCAAGTGCATTATTGATAATATTAGAAAACTAGATATTGCTTGCCGTTACGGCGGTGAAGAGTTTGCCATTATTTTGCCCAGCAGTGATATTGTTACCAGTGCAAGAGTGGCCGAGCGTATTCGGCAGTCGATTGAACAAACCCCATTAACTGTCGCCTTGGAAAACAACACCTTGGAAAACAAGACCACACAACACATACCACTCACGGCTAGTGCTGGACTGAGTAGCTATAACGGCAATAACGATCCAGCTGCGTGTAACATTGTCGAAGCCGCTGACGAGCAACTTTACCTCGCTAAAGAACAAGGCCGTAACCGTGTCTGCTATGCCGTAATAGAAGAGGTAGGGCATCAACAGGTCAGCACAGAAGAAAAAGACGCTTTAGCCACGCTATTTGATGACAGGCTATAGTACATAGTGCTCATAATTTGCTATGGCTACGATCGTTGCCAATCGTTGCCAAAGCTACCGTCACTACGAAGGCAACGGCACCGCACTCGCTTTCAATAAAGCAGCGACAGAAATAGCATCACGAATTTCCCCGTTTAGCACCATCTCTACCGCGTCCTTGAGCGGTAAACGCTTTACTTCGATATCTTCTGTCACTTCTAACGCCGACTCACCCTGAACCAATCCGCGAGCGAGAAACACCGTTGCTTTTTCATCGGTAACAGAATTCGATAAATCCATTTCTAAAAACATCTCCCACCGCTCTGCTAACAGGCCCGTCTCCTCTTTTAATTCACGCTGCGCCGCACTTAGAAGACAATCGCCTAATGGGCAGCCCCCTTCAGGAATTTCCCATGTAGGCGAACCCAGTACGTAACGTGTTTGCTTTACTAGCCATGTATAGCCGTCCTTATCGATAGGTAAAATACCCACAGCATGATGGCTAAAATGAACAACACCGTAAATACCTTCTGTATTGCCCGGCGTCAGTACTTCATCATGACTAACCTCAATCCAAGGATTACGATATACCAGCGTCGAAGATACTTGCTGCCACGCTGTTTTTTTAGATTTCATCATAAGAAACTCTCTAAATAGCTATTCGCTTTTGATCTTATACGATTATGTTTTTATATGGCTGAATTATATCGTGAAGCGTTCTAGTGATTTTCGTTTTTTTATGGAAAAAAGCGCTGCTATCAACTAAACCTAATAGTGATGATACGTTTTATATCTATATTTTGGCGGTAACTCACTACCCGCTTTAATAACAACACTCATAAGAGAGACTGGTTGACTATGAAAATTCAAACTAAATTGCTGATAGGCACTTGCTCGTTAATTACCATTGCATTAGCGTTTACTTCTTTATCAATCAGCCATATCGCTGGCAAGCAATCATCCGAAGTGTTAGAAAAAGTCACACTCAAAGAACTGATAGCAGTGAGAGAATTAACCGCTCAAGGGATTCAAGACTATTTTGATGGCATTAAGGGCGTGGCTCAAATTACCTCGTCAGACCCTCGCGTAATTGATGCAACCAATAGCTTTCGCAGTAGTTTTAACAGTTACTCCAGCGAAGCGTCAGGTTTACCTGATATCAACAAACAAAAAACGGCTGTCAAAAACTATTACGATAGCCAATATGGTGAAGAATACCTACGTATTAACAATCGTGAAATTAATACAGGCGCACTATTAAGCCAGCTAGATAACGCCACTGTTACGTTACAATATCAATATATAGCCAACAACTCTCATCCATTGGGTAATAAAGAGTTACTCGATAGCCCAAACAACGACAACACCCCTTATAGCCTGACACACAAGGCGTTTCACCCACATACCCGTGAATTTTTATATAACTACGGTTTTTATGATGTATTTATTGCCGACATAGATACCGGTAATATCATTTACTCGGTATTTAAAGAATTAGATTTTGCCACCTCCTTGCTCAATGGGCCTTATGCCAATACAGGTATGGGCGAAGCCTTTAAAAAAGCCGCTAGTGCCAATAACCCAGAATATGTTCACTTAACCGACTTCAAAACGTATCCACCTTCATACAACGCTCCAGCAGCCTTTATGTCATCGCCTATTTATGACGGTACCAAAAAAATAGGCGTGCTGATTATCCAAATGCCTATCGACAAAATCAACTCTATCTTGACGCACCATGAAAAATGGGAGCAATCTGGTTTAGGCTACTCAGGTGAAACAATACTAACGGCTAAAGACGGCTATACACGCAGTAATAACCGCGCCATCATCGAAGACTTGGATAGCTTTATCAACATACTAAAAACGAAAAAATTAGCTAGCACAGATGACATTAATCGTATTGAGCAATTAGAAAATACTATCGGTATATTAAATATCAATAACGATGCCATTGCCAAGGCTGCCGATGGTGAGACAGGAGAATTGCACTACATTAAATATACTGGCGAAGAAGTATTATCTGCATACGCACCTGTTAAGGTGATGAACCAAGAATGGATTATATTAAGCGAAATGGATTTATCAGAAGCTGTTATTCCTACTAAAAAATTACTCAGCACGATTAATTCAACCGCATTATTCACCGCCTTGATTGCCATACTATTAAGTATGGGAGCCGCTTATGTGTTTGGTAAAATACTAATGCAACCGCTGCACCGCATGATAGCGTTAGTAAGAAACCTAGCCACCGGCGACGGCAATCTATGTACACGACTTGATAATAGGAGTGCAGATGAAACAGGTATTTTGTCAGGATTAATTGACCAGTTTATTGATAAAATACAAGGCCTAGTTTCTAGCATTAATAACGAAGCTAAAAATTTGAATAACATCGCACACACGATGGAATCTATTGCATCAGACAATGCAAAAGGTGCAGACCAACAACAAATCTCTTCACAGCAAGTCAATCAGTCTATTACCGAAATGAGCTTGGCTGCGAGCGAATCAGCAGAAAGTGCCACCAGTGCAGAGCAAGCAGCCTCGCAAGCGATGTCTGCCACTAGCGAAGGCACAGAAATCATGACGCTAACCGCTAACTCCATTCAAACCGTTGCGACCAATGTTGAAGAGGCAGTGGCTATTATTCGTGAGCTAGAACACACTAGCGAGACAATAGGTTCCGTGGTGGGTGTTATTAACGGTATTGCCGAACAAACGAACCTACTCGCTCTAAATGCTGCCATTGAAGCCGCACGCGCTGGAGAACAAGGACGAGGATTCGCCGTTGTTGCCGACGAGGTACGTGCGCTGGCTAGTCGTACACAAGAATCTACATTAGAGATCAATAGTATTATTGAGAAACTGCAACAAAATGCTAACACCGCAGTCACCGTGATGAATAATGGGCAAGATGCCGTGGGAACATGTGTACAAGAAGCTGAAAAAGCACAAAGCGCACTACAATCGATACAGGTACAAATTAGTGATATTAATGCGATGAACTTACGTATTGCTACCAGCGCAGAAGAACAAAGCGCAGTTAGTGAGGCCGTGAAAGTAAACGTTGAAGAAATCACCGAAATATCGCACCAAAATAGCCAAGGGGCGAATACCGCTATTGATAAAACAAGAGAAATGTCTTCATCCATCGCCAAGCTGAACCACTCAATTGGTCAATTTAGTATTGATGAATGTGATATAAAATAAAATATCTGTATTAATTTCGACTAGACCTGACATTCCCTTTTACCGCAGCATCTTAATAAGATACCTGCGGTATTTTTATTTTAGAGATAGTAAAAAGCTTACAACACGAGGCTTTCTTTCACTGTAGTAAATAGATTTAATTGCCTATAACCGTCTTCTAGACCCATATCAGGCTGTAACCTTACCCCTATTCCTAATAATCGAATAGGTTTTTTTTGGCGCTCCCAACCTTGATACAATAGTTTTTTACAACATTCAAAATCGAGCTTATTTATAGTGATTTCTACCGTTGTTTTAGAAAAATCTCCAAACTTTATTTTGACAAAAACCTTAGAAAACTGCTTGTTAGTCGATAACCCGTTAATCCTATGCAGTAATTTTTGATAAATAACCGTTAATACTTTTTCACTTTCCTTAGGCAATATATCCTGATCTAAGGTTTGCTCAACGCTCACTGTTTTCCTCTCCCTAATAGGACTCACCACCCTAGCGTCTTCTCCCCTGGCAAAGTGATATAGGCGATTTCCAAATTTCCCAAACTGCCGAATTAACTCGAGCTTATCTATCGGTAAAATATCTGCACATTGGTGGATATCTAAATTTTGTAATGTGGCTTGCATCTTTTTACCTACGCCAGGGATGCATTTAACCGGTAGTTGATGTAAAAAACCTTTTATCTTTGACGGCTCTACAACCGTTAAACCATTTGGCTTATCCCAATCACTCGCGACCTTTGCTACAAATTTATTTGACGATATACCGGCAGACACAGTAATGCCTATTTCGCTCTCTACTCGGCGACGAATGTCTTTTGCTATAAGTGTGGCGCTTCCGCGATAATCTTGAGAAGAAGATACATCTAGAAAAGCTTCATCTAAGGATAACGGTTCTACCAACTCGGTATAGTCATAAAAAATCTCTTTAAGCTGCTGCGCAGCCAAACGATACTTTGCCATATTATGAGGAATGATGACTAACTGGGGGCACAGCTTTTTTGCATAGGCAGAAGCAAGAGCAGAATGCACACCAAAAACTCGCGCCTCATAATTACAGGTAGAGATCACCCCTCTACGGCTAGGATTCCCTCCTACAGCCATAGGAATTCCTCTTAACGATGGGTCGTCACGCATTTCTATCGCAGCAAAAAAACAATCCGCATCACAATGAATAATTTTTCTCATATTGGGTAAACTATCGACCATACCATCAACCATACTATCAACCTAGTCACCAACCTAGCCACCGACCTAGCCACCGACCTAGCCATCAATCGAGCTATCAACACCATTTGAGAAAATTCCGAAAAAAACACAAAGACTGTATATAAGCACAGTATACATAATCAATGCTAGCGATAGAAGAAACAAATTAGATACAATAACCATATATACAGTTTAATTCGCTTCGGAATCAGGATTAATCAAGAGTTGATTCGTGCTTAATTAAATACTAATGAGAGGATTAATTCAGGGGGTTATTCAAAACTTAATTCAGGGCTTCATTAAATGGAATAGTAACTCTTACTGCAGAATGGCAAATAAAAAGTAAGTAACATATCGCGCACTGATATCCAAGTCGCTTTACATACGTTAACTAAAAAGGCTGTAACTTTAATATGACAATACAATCGTGGGAACCAGAACAGGCAGGAAAAAAACAAGATGGATATGTTATTAGTGATGACTTTTTACAGCGCATCGTTATATTGATGCGTTCCCAAAAAACCGAGGATATCTCTTCATTTTTAACGCAACAAGAACAAAATGATCATCAGGCTATTATGACATTGGATAAAACACATTGGTTTGAGAAAAAAGAACAACTCTCATCAACCGAGATTACCCTGCTAATTAAATTCTTCACATTAGCCGAAATGCAATTTACACAATGGACCGCAGAAGAAAAATCACCGGTTATTTGGCTCACTAAAGTACTTCGTCAAAAAGGTGAAGCCTTAGATAAAGAATTATTGTTATGGATTAAAACTCACAGCGACAATAAATTTTTACCCCACGGAGCGTTATAAATACTTCTTTTTATCTATACAGAAATAGAAATCAGCACTCGAAGTGATCCTTTTTGTGATGAAAAAAGAACGATTAAAACGGATTATTAGCCAGTAATAAAATTTATCAAAATTAATAATCCGCGCTTAAATAGATGTTTTTTTATATAACAAACTAATTTTTTAATAAATTTTGTGTTTTTTTGATAAAAAAGCACAAAAAAACGTACATTTTTCTTGCAAAATATTTATTCCATCATTATTAGCTGTATAATTCCCTCGGTTTAGCTACACTCTAATTACTGACACAATTACTGACACTATTACTGACTCAGTATCAACACAACTCATATAGGAATTATTCCATGGCCGTATCTAAAAAGTCTGTAGACCCCATCAAAGAAATTAAATCGAATATTGCTAAGTTAGAAAAACAACTAGCTGCGGCACAACAAAAGCAACTTGCTTCACTGAAGAAAGAAATCACTAAAAACTCTAAAGCCGCATCTGATGCAGCTAAGAAGTCAAAAGCAGCTAGCGCAAAAGTGGCTGCTATTAGCAAGAAGAAAAAAACACCAGCAACAGCTAAACAAGCTATCGCCGCTAAAAAAGCAGCCACTGCAGCTAAAAGTAACGCTGCTGCTGCAAAATCAGCTCTAGCGCAAGCAAAAGCAGACTTACAGAGCCTTTCTACAGAAATCAAACAAGAAAATGCTATCACTAGCGCAGTAGCGAAAGCGAAAGCAGCACTAGCAAAGAAAAAAGCCGCAGCTGAGAAAAAAGCCGCCGCTAAAGCGAAAGTAGCAGCTAAAAAAGCAGCAGCCAGAGCTAAGCTAGCCGCCAAAAAAGCAGCCGCTAGAGCAAAAGTAAAAGCGAGAAAAGCAGCAGCCAAAGCCAAAGCAGCCGCTAAAGCAAAATTAGCAAAAGAAAAGCAAGCAGCTAAGAAAGCGGCAGCTAAAGCGAAAGCAGCGGCTAAAGCGAAAGCAGCTAAAGAAAAATTAGCCGCTAAAAAAGCAGCTGCCAAGGCAAAAGCAAAAAAGCCAGCAGCTAAGAAGGTAACAGCTAAAGTAAAGAAAAAGCCAGCTGCCAAGAAAGTTAGCTCTAAGGCAAAGAAAAAGCCAGCAGCTAAAAAGAAATAAGCATAGCTATAATTAGCTTACCTAAAAAGGCCGTTAACATATGTTAACGGCC
>AEVK01000266.1 GCA_000209515.2 gamma proteobacterium IMCC1989 | reverse complement strand
TTATCTTAAAACGGTTAACCCAAAGGTCAAGGTGATTGCTGTTGAGGCTGAAGATAGCGCCTGTTTTGCCGCAGCGATGGAAGCAAAAGAACCCGTCGACTTAGATTATGTCGGTAGTTTTGCTGACGGCGTGGCGGTTAAGCGCATTGGTAAAGAAACGTTTAGAGTCGCTTCGCAACATTGCGATGGTGTAGTAACTGTATCAAGCGATGCGATTTGTGCCGCCATGCAAGATATCTTTGTGTCTATGCGAGCAATTTCAGAACCTTCGGGTGCACTGTCGTTAGCTGGTATGAAAAAATGGTGTGAAACCAATAACGCGAAAGGGTTGAATTTAGCTGGCGTACTGTCGGGTGCTAATTTAAATTTTAATACCCTACGTTATGTTGCAGAGCGAACGGCCTTGGGACAAAAAAATGAAGCGCTATTAGCGGTGACATTACCAGAAGAAACCGGTAGCTTTAAAGCCTTCTGTAAGGCATTAAGTGGGCGGCCAATTACCGAATTTAATTATCGTTATGCTCATGGCAAAATCGCCGAAATTTTTGTGGGAGTAGGTTTACGTAATGGTGACGAAGAGCTAGAACAGTTGAAAGTGCATTTGCAGGAATGTGGTTATGGCTTTAGCGATATATCTGATAATGAATTAGCTAAATTGCATATTCGTTATATGGTCGGTGGTAAGCCTGGTACTGCATTAAACGAACGTTTATTTCGATTCGATTTTCCTGAATACCCAGGCGCATTACTGCGCTTTTTAGAAACCTTAGGTGCTAAATGGAATATCAGTTTGTTCCATTACCGTAACCAAGGTGCAGCGATTGGTAATGTACTAGCAGGCATTGAAGTACCAGAAGAAGACTTTGCTGAGTTTGCAGAGCACTTAGAACAACTGGGTTATCAGTTTACCGAAGAGACTGATAATCTGTCTTATCAGCGTTTTTTACGATAGCCTTTATTGGGTATTCTTAATCGCCATAGTTCTTCGTCAATCTTAGTCCTTGTTATTCGCAAAGTAAGGTGAGCAGCAGTAATGAAAATTTTAGGTGATAGCCAAATATTATTGTTCGATGAATTATTTTCTAGCTTGGGTGAAACAGCGACCTATTCGGGGCGTGAATTAAGTGAAGGTCAGCTAATAGGTGTTGATGCGTTAATTACGCGCTCGACACTGAATGTTGATCAAGCACTATTAGCGAATTCCGATGTTAAATTTGTGGGTACTTGCACCATAGGCATTGATCATTTAGATACGACCTTTTTAGATCAGCAAAACATTAAGTGGGCGAATGCGCCAGCGTGTAATGCCAACGCAGTGGTGCAATACGTACTAAGCGCGATGGCTCAATTAGCGCCCCAGTGGATGGGCGCAACGGTGGGCATTATTGGTTGCGGTAATGTGGGAGGGCGAGTCTATCGTCGTCTAACGGCGTTGGGGGTTAATTGCAAAGTGTATGATCCTCTTTTGTCTATAGGTTTATCTGGGCAAAATAATCCTGATCTAGTCTCGCTCGAAGAGTTATTGCAATCCGATATTATTACCTCCCATGCACCATTAACCACAACGGGCGACTTCCCTTCTTATCACCTTTTAGGCGAGAAAGAATTAGAACAACTACGACCCAATACCTTATTGATTAGTGCAGGTCGTGGAGCGGTGATCGATAACCAAGCACTGATTAAGCGTTTAACAGACAAAAAAGATATTCGTGTTGCTCTTGATGTATGGGAAGACGAGCCGGATATTTCTGCCGAATTATTATCTTTAGTAGATATCGCAACCCCGCATATTGCTGGGCATAGTTTAGAAGGGAAAGAGCAGGGCACGGTGATGGTGTTTGAGCAGTTATGTCAGCACTTGGATGTTGCGCCTCCTGTGAGAGTGATAGATGTAGTGAATACCGAAACATCAGCTTTGCCTTCGCTCCCCAATAGCCAGCTATCAAATACACCGGGATCAACGCCTGAAGATATTTTAAATCAAGTGTTATTATCCGCTTATCCCATTATGCAAGACGATGCTCGATTGCGGGCATGGAATCAAAGTGGTCAAGCGATGGCAGCATATTTTGATTGTATGCGAAAAAATTACCCTATACGCCGAGAATATTCTCATTTTATTTTCCCCGAAGTGGTACAGCTTTCACCTGTTTCTGATTGGTTAAATGTTCTTGGTAGCCGTATGTTATTAAAAAATAGTAGGTAAGTTCATATGTTAACAATAGGTTTAGTGATTAACCCTTATGCGGGTATTGGTGGCCCAATGGCATTAAAGGGAAGCGATAACATTGATATAGAGGCCGTACTATCGAGTGGCGGCCAATGTTTATCATCACAACGAGCGGCAATAACCTTATCTGCTTTACGTGATCAATACTCCTCTATTCGATGGCTGACGGCTCCTTCTATTATGGGAGAGATTTTACTCAACACCTGTGGTTTGTCTGCGGAAGTCATAGGTGAGTTATCGCACCATCTCACGACGGCTGAAGATACCGAGCGCTTAGCGGGAGAGTTAATAGAAGCAGGCGTTGATTTACTGTTATTTGCTGGAGGCGATGGTACAGCGCGCAATGTAGTGAATGCATGTAATGCCAGTAGTCAAAAGCAACAACTGGTGCTGGGTATTCCTGCTGGAGTGAAAATGCACTCCGGTGTGTATGCCGTCTCACCGCAAGCGGCCAGTGAAGTGCTACGCCTACTCGTGAATAACGATGTTGTCTCCACGTGCTTACAGGAAGTCAGAGATATCGACGAAGAGGCGTTGCGAGAAGGAAAGCTTAACTCACGCTATTACGGTGAGTTGTTGGTGCCAAATGATCAGCGCTATGTTCAGCAAGTGAAGAACACTGGTCGCCAAAATGAAGAAGAAATCCAGCTAGAAATTGCCGCAGGTATTGTCGATGATATGGATCATGAAACGCTTTATATTGTTGGCTGCGGTACTACGCCTAAAGCGATTATGGATGAGTTAGATCTGCCTAATAGTCTATTGGGTGTGGATGTGGTGTT
>AEVK01000267.1 GCA_000209515.2 gamma proteobacterium IMCC1989 | reverse complement strand
AAAACGCCAGTAACTACCTGCTTTGCTACCGACTTTATGACTGTAACGTAACATGAACAACGCTAATAATACGCCAAGTAGCATCACTACCATAAACCCACCAACAATGGATAAGGTAATAAACGCGTCGCCACTATAAAACCCAATCAACGCGATAATTGCCGCGATGCCAAACAGGGCCTTCATCCACACGCTGACCGTAGCAACTGCCAGCTCTCGACGTAATATTTTTAGTGGGGAGACTTTAGGCAAGTGCCATAAAGGCGGCAAGGCGAAACACAACAAACACAAAATACCGGTTAAACCCCCTGCAGCATAGGCAGACCAAGTGGCAGCAACCAATTCCACATTAAATAATGAGGCAAGGCTGGATGCGATTAAGCGTTGAACAAGCTCGCCAATGACCATACCGATAGTCGAAGCGATAATTCCCATCATCAGCATTTGCACAAAATACAATTGCTGAACCAACAGCGCGCTAGCCCCTAAGCTTTTTAATAAGGCGACTTGATCCGTTTGGCGACGGGCAAATTGTTGCGCTGCTATCGCAATTGCTACACTCGCCAATAACACACCAATAACCGCCGCTAACATTAAAAATCGCGTCCCGCGATCTAATGCGGAGCTAATATTTCGCTGAGAATTTTTAATGGTTTTAAATTCATAATGCTCACCTAATTGCGGTGTGATCCATTGTTCAAAATCACGCAATACCGGCTCTTCACCCGCGAGCAACCAGCGATACGTCACGCGGCTGCCCACTTGAATCACACCTGTCGCATCAAGGTCTACTTGATTCATTAGCACGCGTGGACCTAATACGGCAAAGCCGTTAGTCGTATCCGGTTCGCGAATCACTACTTTCGTCACGGTGAAATCTTTCTTGCCTACTGCCAGCGTATCGCCCAAGGCTAAGTTCATTAAGGGGAGCAATCGCGAATCGACCCATACCTCCCCTTGCGCAGGCACCGATTGCGCAACCGTAATATCATCACCCAGCGCGAAAGCAATATCACTCACTTCTAGCTGACCTCTTAATGGATAAAGGTCGCCCACGGCTTTGACCGATGCTAAGTGCATTTCCTCTACATCGTCTTTGGTCGCAAACACCATAGAACTAAATTCGGTGACACGGGTTTGTTGTATACCTTCGAACGACAGCTGTGTTTGCCACGAGTCAGGGATCGCAAAGCGACCAGAGACCACACGATCTGCACCCAAATAAGTATTACTCTGGCGCACAAGTGATTGATCCATACGACTCGAAAACACGGCAATGGCGGTCACCACCGTGACAGCCAACGCCAACGCGCCCACTAAGATTTTTACTTCGCCACTGCGCCAATTACGCCACAGCAGCTTAGCCGCCAAAGAGAGTTTAAGACCTCGCATGATTTATGCTTCCGCCTTTGTGTTATTTGTGCTGCTTGCATTGCTTGTATCACTTTCGACAGTCTGACTACCTAAGTCAACATTCTCGATTTGCTTCCCCGCCTCAAGGGTAATTTGGCGAGCACACCGCTGCGCTAACCGCGCCTCATGGGTCACCAATACCAGTGTCGTCCCCTGTGCTGAATTCAAGTCAAAAATTAATTCGATGATATGCGCGCCAGTTGTGCTATCTAAATTACCGGTTGGCTCATCTGCAAATAACACATCAGGCTCGCTAGCGAACGCGCGAGCAACAGCGACGCGCTGCTGCTCACCGCCAGACAATTGTTTGGGGTAATGCTGTAAACGATGGGATAAACCCACACGCTCTAGATATTCGTTAGCCTTTTGTTCCGCATTCGCAATGCCGTGTAACTCTAAAGGCAACATCACATTTTCTAAGGCATTCAACCCCGGCAATAATTGGAAAGACTGAAACACAAAGCCCACACTGGCAGCCCGCACAGCGGCTCGCCCTTCTTCATCCATCTCAGTAAGTTCCTTGCCTGCTAACGCCATATAACCCGAGGTAGGTACATCTAAACCCGCTAAGATGCCCAACAACGTTGATTTTCCTGAACCTGATGCACCGACAATCGCCAAGCTTTCACCATTGCCTACCGATAAGTTAATACCATCCAGTATGGTCAAAGAACCTTCTGCCGTGGTGACTGACTTTGTTATATTGCGCGCATTGATCATAGCGAGATAGTACCTGTTATATTCTGTTTGCTGTTCTATTTACTGTTCTGTTTAGTATTCTGTTTAGTATTCTGTTTACTATATGTGGACGTATAAGTAAAAATATACGCAAAATATTCACACCAAGATGATACCGCTATCGGCATGGTTCGGCCTGTGTTATTGCCATAATTGTGTATGTTAATATCTTTACCATAGCCTTAAATACCAAAACTGATTAAGAGCGAACGTACGAATGACTTTACTGATGACATTACGAAAATATTGCACCTATATGACTCTTATCCGTGTACTCATCATTAGCTGTATAGGCTTTCTCTCTGTTCATGGGAATGCTAACACCCAAAATAATCATCGCATTCTTATTATTGGCGATAGCATCAGCGCCGCTTATGGAATAGATATCAATGAAGGCTGGGTTAATTTATTACAGGAGAGATTAAAAAACGGCGAGCATAACCATTATGAAGTGATCAATGCGAGCATTAGTGGCAACACCAGCGGCGACGGCTTAAGCCGCTTACCTCAATTACTGTCACTATACTCACCCAATATTGTAGTGATTGAGTTAGGTGGCAACGACGGCTTACGTGGCTACCCAACAAAACTAATGGCAAAAAACCTACAGAAAATGATCGACCTCAGTCAACAAGCCAATGCCAAAGTCGTATTAGCCGGCATAGAAATCCCACCCAATTACGGAGAGCGTTATACGCAATCCTTCCGTAAAGTCTTCCAGCAATTAGCGAAAGACAATACCGTTAGTTACATGCCGTTTATCCTAGAAAACATCGCCACCCGACCACAGCTCATGCAAAAAGACAGCATACACCCCACCGCCGAAGCGCAGCCGATATTGCTTGAGA
>AEVK01000268.1 GCA_000209515.2 gamma proteobacterium IMCC1989 | reverse complement strand
CTACAAAGCCGCAATTTATGGCGGCGTTAGCTTTCATTAATTGGAGAATGTAGATTGGAAGAATATTTTAATTTAATTGTTGGTGTAGTGGGCACTTTGTTTGGAATCATTAGCTTCATCTATGCCATATACGTTAATCGTGAAGCTAGACGTGTCAAAGATATTACCCGATCAGGTGCTTGGAATTTATATCAATCCTCAAATACTGCTGGTGGTCAAACCCAAATTTCTTTACAGCTTTATAAAAAAGTACATGAGCATGACCTAAATCCAAGCGTTGTTGAAAGTTTAGCTAAAGCTGATCAATTATCTCTTACGGTGTATCATGATTGCATAAGATTTATTCAGCTCATGGAGCCTAATTTTTCTTTGGAAACAATTGATTATTGGTTGCATACTGGAAAAATTAAGGTTCATTACGTAGAAAGCTTTCGAGAAATTGTGGTTGGTGGAGAAGAGAATTCCAAAAAAGCTAACAAGAACATCTAGTGGACAAAAATTGCGCCGCTTCGCTAAACAATTTTCGCCACTAATGTTGGCGTTATAAGGCGCTTAAAGACTGTTGTAAAAACAATATGGTTTGTCGTGTAATTTACTAAAAGTGCACAATTTAGCTATCGCAGTATTAAAGGTTTTCCTAAACCGCATATTGGCAGTT
>AEVK01000269.1 GCA_000209515.2 gamma proteobacterium IMCC1989 | reverse complement strand
ATAAGCAAAAAACGCTTTCCGGAATGACGAAATTCTAATTTAGTTTCTATACTGCTTAATTATATAAGCTTCACACTGCGCTATATCATCAAAGACCGTCTCTTTGAACACAAGTGGTATGTCCACCTGAGGTCGTGACAACATCACTACGGGAATATTTTTTTCGCGCGCGACGTTCAACTTTTCTATTGTTGAATCCCCGCCACTGTTTTTACTCACGATCATATCAATATCATATTGCTGAATAGTCGTTAGCTCTTGCTGATAGCTAAACGGGCCAATGGCTTTTACCCATATCATAGACGCGGGCAATATAGCCGATGGTTTAACTGCTGTGCGTAAAACCTGTTTTTGAGTAGGTGTTTGATTTGAGTGATTTTGATGCAGGCTATTTATTTGCTCTTGGCTTAACTGCCCCGCAGTTAAAAACACTGATGTCGCGTGCTTAATATTGTCTAGCACTTCATCCCACTCGCTCACCTCAAGCCATTTATCTGCTGCCTGTGGCAGCCATGCGGGACGATGAAACCGCACATAGGCAATATTTTTTTCTTCTGCAACCATCATCGCCGTTTGCGTTATTTTTTTTGCATAAGGATGAGTGACATCAACAATCATGCTAATATTTTTTTCATCCACATACTGCGCCAAGCCGCCTAAAGCAGAAAAACCGCCAACCAAAATATCACAAGCCATATCAGGGGTTCGTACTAAACCCGCAACACTGTAGATGATTGCAATACCTTGTTGCAGTAAACGATCGGCCAAGTGCCTAGCATCGGCTGTACCACCTAACAATAAAATTGTCATTATGCGGGCCTATCACTTACATTATTATCTATTTTATCACCGGCAGTTTTATCGCTAGCATAACCCACAAAACAGCCTTTTCGATCTATTGCCCAAACCGTCAGTATAATATTGTCTGAGGGGGTTTTTCGTGAAATTGTTTTTCGTGCAATTTTTTTCCGTGCAACAAGTAATGCCTGTTCACACAAAGCATCACCAATAGGTATATTGTGTTGCTGGCACAACTGTAATACTTCGACACTGGTATTTGCCTGTATTATTTTTTCTAACAGAGTTTCATCCGCACCTAATGATTGAGCAATGTCTGCCATGTGCTGAAAATCAATAGCCGATACACGGCTATTTAAATCCATATGGCCGTTAGCGAGCTTACTTATTTTTCCGATACCGCCACAAAACGTCAGCTGCTTAATAGCGACTTTTTTACTGTGTTTTAACACCGCACCAGCAAAATCACCCATTTCGATTAAGGCCATATCAGACAGAGGTGACCCTAATTTTTCGTAATGATTTTTTATCGTCTCTTCACTGGTATTACCTGTCGTCGCCACCAGATGATCAATACCATTGGCGATAGCGACATCCATCCCTTGAAAAATAGAGGCTATCCACGCAGCACAAGAAAAAGGCCGCACAATACCGGTAGTACCCAACACGGATAATCCCCCCATAATACCCAAACGAGGATTCATGGTTTTTTGTGCAATAGCTTCACCATTCTCAATACCTACGGCAACAGAAAACCCGCCTTGGTAAGCATATTCTTTAGCAACATCTTGCAAATGCTCTAGCATCATCTTACGTGGCACAGGATTAATGGCTGGTTCCCCAATGGCTAGCGCCAGCCCATCGCGAGTGACTGTGCCCACACCCTCTGCAGCAGAAAAAGTTATATGGTTTTTATCTTGTAAACTAAGCTCAACAAAAACCGTGGCGCCATGGGTCGCATCAGGATCATCGCCGGCATCCTTAATAGTCGTTGTTTTGACAAGGTGCTCACTATCACTGGCAATATTATTTTCTACACCACTGATGACAGGCGAATAGCTGTCAATCGTTAACTCTACAATTTTGCCTTTTGGCAAGGTAATGCTAACTTGCTTAGGCGAAAAAATGATTTCGTCTATGTCTTTTTTTTCTTTATTCAGGCGAGATAATAAATGGTGAGCCGCAGCAACACAGCACGCAGTCGCACAAGTACCCGTGGTTAAACCAGTGCGTAACGGTTGCGGCTCTTCACTGCTCTCTTTCCACATAGATTTACATTACACCGTGCGTAGTAGCAACATACCACCGGCGACGATGGCAGTGAAGGCGAGCGCACCACGCATCCATTGAAATATGGTTTGATAGCGCTGATAAAAAAACGATTGAAGATAAGTGAACCCAAGACCAAAGGCCAGCATAGAAACAATCACTCCAAACGAGAATAAAAGTAAGTAACTGATGGCAATCGCTAACTGTCCTGAACCAACGGCAGGAATGAGTGCTAATGCTGGCGCACTTCCCGCTAAGCCATGTAATACACCTACCATCACCGGTTTATGGTTTGCTATGTGATCTTCGATAGGGTTTTCTATTTTTTTATCTATGTGGCCATCTATATTGCTGGCTTTATTTTCAGCATGATCTTTGTCCGTGTATAAATGCGTATGCACGATATCGCCGTGGCGGTGCTGCTCAATGCGAATATATTGATATCGCAATTGCCAAATAAAATAAATGCCTAAACCAATTAAGAGTAAAGCAACACATACTTCGGCAAAAAAAGCTAAGCTTTCAGGAATACTGATGCCCAAACCGAACAATAACAAACCACCCACAATTAAAATACCGCCATGCCCTAGCGCCCAAAACAGGGCAAAAAATAGAGTGCGCTTAACACTAGGATTACTATTATTAAAAATAGACACTGCCATAATATGATCCGCATCAAGTGCGTGTAGCAAACCTAAACCCACACCTAACAAGAGTAATGGTATAGCTTCTGATGGCACGGTAGAAAATAACTCAAACAAGGGGAGTCTCCTGAGTAGTAACCTCTGCTGTAACACAGCTATTTTTACTCTTATTTGAGAGAAAGAGCTGAGCAATCGCATCGGGATTTGAAGTGAAAAACAAATGTAAGTAGGTAGCTGTCAATCCATCTTGACGATAAATGGCTTCGCCCGGTGCCGGGTGGCGCTGTCGCTTTCCATGCGCAATCGGTGTTGGGGTATCGCTACTACGAGAGCGATGATGCGCATGACCACACACATCACCTTCGGGTAACGGGGCAGTCTGCATACCTTGGCAACCCCGCTTACCTCGCATAGCACCATGCCCCGATAAGATATTAGCCATAGGGTACGTAACGTCATTAAGATCCGTCAGGGTTTCTAGGCAATATAAAAA
>AEVK01000270.1 GCA_000209515.2 gamma proteobacterium IMCC1989 | reverse complement strand
AAGATTAAAGATTAAAGATTAAAGATTAAAAGTCACTACGATTAGCACTATCGACATCTCTATCACTACCATTAAAAGATAAGCCATTATGTTTCCAGAAGTTGGTCATGTTTCACTCATTCTCTCGCTTTGCTTATATATTTGCTTAGCGGTTATTCCGTTAGTGGGAGTGCAATTTAATAGCACGCTATTAATGAGAAGTAGTCGCCCCTTAGCATTTGGCGGCTTCGTTTTTGTACTGATTAGCTTCCTATGTCTTGTGCAAGCCTTTTTAGTTGATGACTTTTCAGTCGCTTATGTCGCGAATAACTCGACCACACTATTGCCTGATATGTATAAAGTGAGTGCGGTCTGGGGAGGGCATGAAGGTTCTTTATTGTTGTGGGTGCTTATACTCGCCACATGGACTTTTGCCGTAAGCGTGTTTAGTCGTCACTTACCGATAGATATGTTAGCAAGAGTGCTATCAGTTATGGGGATTATTGGTATCGGTTTCTTGTTATTTACCCTACTAACTTCAAACCCTTTCGATAGGATTTTACCGTTTGCACCGCAAGAAGGCTCGGATTTAAACCCACTTCTTCAAGACCCTGGTTTAATTATTCACCCGCCTATGCTTTACATGGGCTATGTAGGTTTTTCTGTCGTCTTTGCCTTTGCTATTGCCGCATTAATGTCTGGCCGCTTAGATAGCGCATGGGCACGATGGTCGCGTCCTTGGACTACGGTCGCTTGGTCGTTTTTGACCGCAGGTATTGCCTTAGGTAGCTGGTGGGCGTATTACGAACTAGGCTGGGGCGGATGGTGGTTTTGGGATCCGGTTGAGAACGCATCGTTTATGCCTTGGCTTGTGGGAACGGCATTGATACATTCATTAGCGGTGACAGAAAAACGCGGTGTTTTTAAAAGCTGGACAATCTTGCTCGCTATTTTTGCCTTTTCTTTGAGCTTATTAGGTACTTTCCTCGTTCGATCTGGCGTATTAACGTCCGTACATGCCTTTGCTAACGACCCCGAGCGAGGTTTATTTATATTGATTTTCTTGTTGCTGGTCGTGGGTGGATCTCTGCTGCTTTATGCTGTGCGCGCGCCTGCAGTGAAGAGTATGGCGTCTTTTGATTGGCTTTCTCGTGAATTATTCTTATTGGGCAATAATATTGTATTGGTCGTCATCACGCTCACGGTGTTGTTAGGCACATTGTATCCTTTGTTTTCTGATGCGCTAGGATGGGGGAAGCTATCGGTAGGTCCCCCGTACTTTAATGCCTTTTTTGTTCCGCTGATGGGAGTGTTGTGCCTGTTAATTGGCATTGGCCCTCTTACTCTCTGGAAAAAAACCAATAGAGAAAAACTGCTTAACTTTCTCAAGCGCCCGTTGATTGCTAGTACGGTGCTGGGGGCGGTATTCCCATTGTTTTATGGTGAAGAATATTCTTTTTTTGCAGCCTTAACGGTATTTACGGCGACGTGGGTAGTGGCGGCTTTGGTGGTCGATATTCACCAAAAAGTCCGTAATGCGAAAAGTTTGCAAAGTGGCTTTTCGCGTTTAACTCGCAGCTATTACGGTATGGTACTCGCACATGTGGGTGTTGCAGTAACAGTATTGGGTACTTGCCTAAATACCATTTACAGTGATCAGCGAGACCTTCGTATGGAGGAGGGTGAACGGTTATCCTTAGGGCGATATGAGTATCATTTAGTGGCTATTCGTCCAGTAAATGGCCCCAATTATCGTGCTCAACAAGGGCAGATTGATGTGTACGAAGACGGTAAGTTGATTAGTAGCTTACTGCCAGAAAAAAGACAGTATCTGTCTGGTGGTAATATTATGACGGAAGCGGGTATCGATTCTGGCATGTTTGGTGATATTTATGTGGCTTTGGGTGAATCTTTAGGAACAAATACAGAGGGCAAAGCCTCATGGGCTGTGCGGCTACATGATAAGCCATTTGTCAGCTGGATTTGGCTGGGTGCTTTATTAATGAGTCTAGGCGGTATTGTGGCAATAAGCGATAAACGCTATCGTTTAAAAAACAAGCCTCCATCTAACGCTAATTCTAATTCTGCTGCGAATGCTGAGGGTGTAGCCTAATGGGGCAACGTATTAAGCTTTTTATTCCTTTAGCCATCTTTATGGTACTGGTGTTTTTCTTTTGGCGAGGTCTGTCATTAGACCCTAATGCTATGCCTTCTGCATTGCTTGATAAGCCATTTCCTGTCTTCTCCTCAACCACCTTACAAGATGGTCAGCCTATATATCGTGATAGCTTATTAGGCGAGGTCAGCCTAGTGAACATCTGGGCAACTTGGTGTGCCGCTTGTAAGTACGAGCACCCCGTATTAAATAGCTTATCCAGTGAGGGTGTGCGCATTGTTGGTATCAACTATAAAGACAATAATGCCGGAGCAAAAAAATGGTTGGACGAGCTGGGCAATCCCTATGTCTTTAATATTGTGGATGCTGATGGCGGCCTAGGTGTTGATCTAGGTGTTTTTGGTGCGCCAGAAACCTATCTTGTCGATAAAAAAGGGATTATTCGTTACAAGCATGTAGGCATTGTGGATAGAGAAGTATGGGACACAACATTGAAGCCGCTTTATGATCGATATAGCCTAACATCAAATTAAGCCCGATGAATTTACGTCAACGAATCAATCAGTGCCTTGCCAATAACGATTTCTCTCAAACTTATTCTCTCTGCGAACAGCTATCTGTATTAGAACCGAACGACCATCATCTTCGCGCACTAAAAGGCTGGTGTTTATACCAGATGGGCGATACTGATGGTGCGGAAAAGCTACTTGAAGAAGCATTCTACAATCAGCCTTTTAATAAAGACATTGTCACCTTAGTCTTTAGCTTTTATATGGATACCGCCGATTACCGTAAGCTGATTAAGGTAGCTCAGCGATGTATGGCGTTTCATTTAGCTGACCGTTTATGTTGGCATCGTTTAGGTACGGCGCACTTTTATATAGGCGAATATCAATCCGCCGTTTTGGCTTTTCGTCGCTCACTGGAGATTGAGCACAATCCCAAGGCGTCTTTTGGCTTAAGCCAACCATTACTTGCTTTAGGACTCTACGAGGAAGGTTTCAATCGATTTGAAGAACGCTTTGTTGCGAACCCTTCGATCAACTGGATTCGTGCTGAAAAAATGCATATGCCTAAATGGCAAGGGGAGCCTTTAGCGGGTAAGAGTATATTGATTTGGAGTGAGCAAGGGCTTGGAGATAGTATTCAGTTCTCTCGCTTATTGGCTGTATTGTCTGCGCAAGGAGCGTTAGTTGACTTAATACTTCATCCTCATCACTCTGACCTTGAGGGTGTTTTGTCCACGGTAGCAGGGATTAATAGTATTATCTTGATTGCTGGTAACCGCTTTAAACTTCAGCGCCGCTATGATTACCATTGCCCGATGATGAGTTTAATGGGCATATTGAAACTAACACCTGCTATAGAGGTGGCTAACGAGGCATATATATCGACGCCAGCCTCGCATAAAAACAAATGGTTTGAATATCAAGAACGACCAGAAAAAAAGATTGGTATTGTGTGGTCTACGGCATTAAGTGATGCTTTTTTAAAAGAGCATCCCATGCATGCTGCGGCGAAAGTGAAAAAAAGTATTGCTTTACGCCAGTTAGAGCCATTATTTCACTTGTCCCATTGTTGTTTTTTTCCTCTTCAGATTGCCATATCTGAAGAGGATCGCCAGTACTTATCAAAATACGACAACATCTGTGATGTATCTGAAAAGTTATCTACTTTTTCAGATACCGCAGCTATGATTGATGAGATGGATTTAGTGATTAGTATTGATACTTCTGTCGCTCATTTAGCGGGAGCAATGGGGAAAGAAACCATAAATTTATTAGGCTATGTTAGTGATTGGCGCTGGCAACAAAATAGAGAGGATACGCCTTGGTATGCATCTATGTCATTGTACCAGCAGACATTTGAAGGGAACTGGGAGCAGCCGGTTAACAAGTTAGTGCGACTGCTCCAGTAAGAGATTTTTAGTGAACAGTGTGTAACCCCACGATCAACCAATCTAATTTATTTAATCCAATAATTTTCTTCAAATCAGCTTAAGTTTGTCTTAGAACAGCGCGTAATGGAAAAATTCTAGGTCTCGATTACTGACGTATAACCATGACCGAGCAGGGAGCCTTGCGAGATACTTGGTAAGTCGTCCCGCCAAAAAACATACTTTTTAACGATCCCCGGCCTTGAGATCCCATAATAACTAGATCCGAGCGTTTCCCTTTAGCAGTATCAATAATCACTTTGCTAGGGTTGCCTTTACATATTTCACTGTCTATAACTGCTTTCTTAGTTTTTGCTTTCTCTTCAAATAGTTTTTGAAATCGCGTCATTTCAATCAACGCTGATTTAGCGATCATTTCATCTACTTCATTATCAGGGGTATCCGGCAGAGAACCTTTTTCGGAACCTTCATAAACACTTAACATCGTAATAGAACTGGTTTTATCACCAAAATACTCTAATGCCATATTCATGGCGATTTCTGAGTTTTTAGAAAAATCTATAGGTACTAGTACGTGCTTCATTGACTCAGTCATTAGGTTTCCTCGTTAATCGATAGTCTATTTATAAATTTAGTTTAAATTACCCATTCGTCAAGAATTGGGTATCAAAATAATGAAGGTACAAAATAGCGAGTAAACCGATAAAAGAGGGGTGTGCTTGGTTTGAGTGTAGTGGCCTTTGTGAGGTGTAAGCTTAAAGTTGCTTGTTGGTAAGGCTTATAACGTCGCCTCAAGTAGTTTTTTGGTATAGGGGTGTGAAGGACTCGAAAGTACTGTTGCCGCGTCGCCATGCTCGACAATACATCCTTCTTTGATAACAATAATTTGATGGCTGAGGGCTTTAACGACATGTATATCATGGCTGATAAATAGATAACTAAGTTGTCGTTCTTGTTGTAGTTTTCTGAGTAAATGGATGATCTGCATTTGCACAGTACGATCTAATGCCGACGTTGGCTCATCTAAAAATAATAACCGGGGATCCAGTACCAATGCTCTTGCTATCGCGATACGCTGTCGTTGACCTCCAGAAAACTCATGAGGGTATCGGTGTTGCATGCTAGGCTCTAAACCCACTTCTTTCATGATGACAGATACTTTTTGTTCGATTTCTATCTTGGATAAATTTCCTTGTAAATGAAGCCCTTCACCAATAATTTGCTTAACACTCATTCTAGGACTTAGGCTAGAGAAGGGGTCTTGAAAAACTATCTGCATCTCTCGTCTGTAAGCATTAAATTCACTCTCATTTAAGTGAGATATCTCGTTGCGGTCAAATTTAATAGAGCCGTCCGCTTGAATCAAACGTAATATCGCTAGCGCTAAGGTTGATTTTCCTGAACCACTTTCACCCAGCACACCAAGTGTTGTGCCTTTTCTAAGTTGTATAGTGACTTGATTGAGAGCATGAAAAAATGATTTGCACCGACCAAATAATGGTTTTGATAACGGAAATTTAACGCTCAAATTTTCCGCTGATAATAAGATGGGCAGCTGTTCTATGCTGTCAGTCAATGTGACTGGGTTACCGCTAGGGTGGCTATTGACTAACTGCTGGGTGTACTCGTTTTGAGGGTGTTTTAAAATATTCTCAACACTACCTTCTTCTACAATTTCTCCTTTGTTCATCACCAATACATGATCAGCCATATACTGAACAACGCCTAAGTCATGGGTGATTAATAATACACTCATTTGATATGTGGCTTGCAACTCGGTGATTAAATCTAAAATATCTTTTTGTACAGTCACATCAAGAGCTGTTGTGGGTTCATCGGCAATTAATAGCTTTGGACGATTGGCTAATGCCATCGCAATCATTACACGCTGTCGTTGACCGCCAGATAATTCGTGAGGGTAAGCGCCTAATTTGGTTTCAGGTTCAGGTATTTTTACCTGAGCCAATAATGCCAGAACTTGTTCTCGTATAATTTTTTTTGTTGGTTTAGGCGAGCTATTTTGTGCGTGCGCATAATGGGTTGTTAAGGCTTCGCCAATTTGTTTTTCAACCGTATGCAATGGATTTAATGCACTCATCGGTTCTTGAAATATCATACCAATATCGTTGCCGCGTACATTGACCATTTTCTTTAAGGACAAGGCTAATAAATCACGCTCTTCAAATATTATTTTTCCTGTGGGGTGATATGCTGCGGGGTAGGGCAGTAAACGCATTATGGCATGAGCAGTTAATGATTTACCCGAGCCAGACTCACCCACTAAGGCAATGGTTTTGTTATGAGGAATGGTAAAGTTGATGGACTTAACAATATGAAGATCATTGTCTTGGTGTTCTTTGTCTTGACGTTCTTTATCTTTCCCCTCTTTTTTTTGACGAAAAGAAATGGAGAGATCTTCAACCGATAAAATATTACTCATAACTGTTACTCATAAACCACTATTGAGATAATAAACGTGGATCAAAGGCATCTCTAACACCTTCGCCAATAAATACTAATAAGGTCAACATACTGGATAACACTAAAAAAGCGGTGATGGCGAGCCAAGGAGCATGAAGATTCCCTTTGCCTTGCGACATTAGTTCACCTAAAGACGCTGAGCCGGCAGGTAAACCAAAGCCTAAAAAGTCTAACGAGGTGAGTGTGGTGATAGCACCGGTGAGAATAAACGGTAGCATGGTCATTGTGGCAACCATTGCGTTAGGTAAAATATGTCGACGCATAATAGTGAAGTTACTCACACCCAAGGCCTTAGCTGCCCGAACATAATCAAGATTTCGGCCACGTAAAAATTCTGCTCTCACAACGTCCACTAACCCAGTCCAGCTAAATAACAGCATGACTGCTAATAGCCACCAAAAATTAGGGCTGATAATACTGGCTAAAATAATTAATACGAATAGCTGTGGTAAGCCGCCCCAAATCTCTAACAAACGTTGCCCGTATAAATCTATTTTGCCGCCGTAATAGCCTTGTGTAGCACCGACCGCTATGCCAATTAAACTACTGCCTATAGTGAGCGCTAAAGCAAATAAAATAGAGATGCGAAACCCATAAAGGACTCTAGCAAAAACGTCTCGAGCTTGGTCATCGGTTCCTAACCAATTACTTGATGTGGGTGGCGATGGAGCCGGTTGTGGCAAATTGGCTATGTGAGTATCAAAGCTATATCGAACCAGTGGCCATAGCATCCAGCCTTTCTCTTCGATTAATTCAATGATGTAAGGATCTGTATAGTCCGCTTCGGTATCAAAGTCACCATCAAATGTGGTTTCGGGATAATTAACTAATACCGGCGAATATAAAGCGCCGTCATAATGAATGATAAGTGGCTTATCATTAGCGATAAATTCCGCAAAAAGAGAAAACGTAAAGATAAACAGAAAAATCCATAAGCTCCAAGACGCACGTTTATTGAAAAAGAAGGTGTCTATGCGTCTTTGGTTAATAGGAGAGCAACGATGGTATATTTTTTTAATCATATGCTTCGGCTCTCAAAATCAATACGCGGGTCAATAAACATATAGAGCAAGTCGGATATCAATTTGATGACTAGGCCAAACAAAGTGAAAATAAAGAGCGTACCAAAAATCACCGGATAGTTGCGATTAAGAACGGATTCAAAGCCTAATAAGCCTAAACCATCGAGAGAGAAAATGACTTCAATTAGTAATGAGCCTGTGACAAAAATACTAAAAAATGCAGCAGGAAAACCTGAGATAATGATAAGCATCGCATTGCGGAAGACGTGTTTGTAAAGCACTTGTTTTTCGGTAAGTCCTTTTGCTTTTGCTGTGGTTACATACTGTTTATTAATTTCATCTAAAAATGAATTTTTAGTGAGTAAAGTTAATGTGGCAAAACCGCCAATAGTATAAGCCGTGAGAGGGAGTGCGAGATGCCAAAAGTAATCTTTTATTTTTTCGAACCATGTCATGCTGTCAAAATCGGGAGACGTTAATCCACGCAATGGAAACCAATCTAAAAAGCTACCGCCTGCAAACAACACGATAAATAAAATACCGAGTAAAAAGCTAGGAATGGCGCTGGTCACGACAACAAAAAAACTCGTCCAAACATCAAAGCGACTACCATGGGAAACTGCTTTATAAATACCCATTGGAATAGAAATGATGTAAATGAGTAAGGTACTCCACAGACCGAGTGAAATAGTCACTGGCATTTTTTCTATTATTAAATCAATAACCGATTTGTTATGAAAGAAGCTGTCGCCAAAGTCAAACGTCGCATAGCTAACAACCATATCCAAAAAACGTTGGTAGGCAGGCTTGTCAAAACCATAGAGCTTTTGAATGTCAGCGATAACTTCAGGAGGTAAGCCTTGAGCGCCACGATAATCGGTATTGTTGGTGTTTGTTTTGGTGCTTTCGAAACTCCCACTACTGCCACTCGTTCTGTCAGTATTTCCTGCGCCGTGGCCTTGTATGTTGGCAATCATTTGTTCTACAGGGCCACCAGGTGCAGCCTGTATAATTAAAAAATTGAGTAATAATATGCCAAATAGCGTCGGCAAAATTAAGAGTAAGCGCCTAGCAATATAACTGCTCATATAATATGTTACCTGCTATTCATTTATTGATTATTTGAAGGCTAGCGTAATTTTTCAGCTTTTGCCTGATCAAACCACCATGTAAATATAGCTGTGGTGTAATAACGATCATATGCGGGAGCTATTTCAGGGATACCAAACTTATTCCAGTACACAATACGATTAGACGACTTATACCATTGCGGAATCACATAGTGATGGTGGAGTAAGACGCGATCTAGCGCACGAGTAGCAATGACCAATTCTTCTCGATCTTTGGCACTGACGACATGCTCTAATAGCTTGTCAACCACTGGATTTTTTATGCCAATAGTATTGGCGCTACCGTTGATATCTGCTGCTTCGGATCCCCAAAAATTTTGTTGCTCGTTACCTGGAGATTCACTTTGTGCAAACACGCTCACCAGCATATCAAATTCGAAACTTCTGCTGCGGTTAATGTATTGCGATGTATCCACTAAGCGAATATTCGCCACAATACCTAACTTAGCTAAGTTTTTAATGAAGGGGTTAATAATGCGTTCGAAGCTAGGGGAGGCAAGCAGTATTTCAAAACGTATCGCTTCACCGTTTTTGTTGAAAAGCTGATTGTTCTTAACCTTATAACCAGCAGCATCCAATAGTTTTTTAGCGGCGCGTAAACCCTTGCGGTTTCGCCCACTACCATCAGTAACCGGTGATGTGTAAACGTCGGTAAAGACACTGGCAGGCAGTTGTTCTTTGTAAGGTTCTAATAAAGCTAATTCTTGTTTGTTAGGTAATCCGGCGGCAGCAAATTCACTATTTGAGAAAAAGCTGTCAGCCCGCTGATAAGCGTCATAAAAAAGCGTTTGGTTTGACCATTCAAAATCAAAGGCGTAATTCATCGCTTTACGTAGTTCTATATCCTGAAAAATAGATTTGCGTAAATTAAAAACAAAGCCTTGCATACCACTATTGGCTTGATGTTGTATTTCAGCCTTGACTAACTGTTGTTGATCAACTGCAGGAATATCATAAGCCGTTGCCCAAAACTTAGAGCTATTTTCCCAGCGGTAATCATATTCATTGGCCTTGAGAGCTTCGATAGCGACATTAGCATCACGGTAATAATCAATACTAATCTCATCGAAATTATAAAGTCCATTATTTACCGCAAGATCTTTTCCCCAGTAATCTGCATTTCTGGCATAGGTAATATTTCGTCCCGCATCAATGCTAGCGACAGTGTAAGGCCCGCTACCGAGAGGGAATGTTAAACTAGTTTGATCAAACGCTTTATCTTGCCAAAAATGTTTAGGTAGTACCGGCAGTTGTCCAGCAATAAGAGGGAGCTCTTTATTTAGATTGTTTCTGAAAGTGAATTTAACAGATGAATCACTGATGGCTTCAGCTTTATCAATATCCGCATAATAAAATTTATAGCGTGGGTTGCCTTTTTCCAATAAAAGATTGAAAGTGAAAACAACGTCTTCTGCTGTGACTGACTTTCCATCATGGAAAGTCGCTTCGGGACGTAAGTGGAATATAACCCAGCTACGATCTTCTGGGTATTCGATAGATTTGGCAAGTAAGCCGTATTGTGTAAAAGGTTCATCCGCTGCGCTCACCATCAGAGTGTCGTAAAGCAGCCCAAGGTTATCGGCAGGGTTACCTTTAGCAATAAACCCATTCAAGCTATCAAAGGTGCCTGTGCCGAATAGGCGAAGTTTGCCGCCTTTAGTTGCTAGAGGTGATGTATATTCAAAACGCGTAAAGTTTTCTGGGTATTTAACTTCGCCATGCATGGCTATTGCATGACTGTGGATAATGTTTTTAGTTTCTGATGCTTGAGCAATAGATGAGTGAACAAAAAACATACTGATCAGAAGCGCTATTCTACCAGCAGTGCTATTAGTGACACTATCAATGACATTATCAATGGCGCTATCAATGGAACTGTAGGTTATTTTACGAGGCGATTTTTGTTGAATTAAATAATGCGTCAGTGTTTTTATCATTGTTGTTACCGTTGTTCTTATTGCGGTTCTCTTTTTTAGTCTGTTTTTCATTTGCTGTTCAGTATTGCTAGAGTTGTTTTTACTAGGTGCAGCGACAGTCATATGATGGTTTAGCAGAGTAAGAACCTTAGCACATTACATGGAAAGACTCAGCTAAATTAGGGGCTAAAAATATCTAATATAAACTATGTGCCGCTTAGGAACGGGAGGGGAAAATGCTTAAAAAACCGCACTTTAAGCGGTAAGGGCAGGGATGGGAAAATGTTTGAGAGAAAGCTGAGTACCAGTTATTTTTATATACCACCCTTGTTGCTCCCAATCACCTAAAACAATACGTTTAGCAGGGGCGTTATTGATGGTTAAATGGTGAGTGTTAGGGCGGTGAGTATGACCATGGATAAACGTGGTGACATCGTATTCAGTCATTTTATTAATAACTTCTTCTGGTGTGACATCCAATATATCTTCCGCTTTTAGGCTGGTCATATCTTGGCTTTTTTGCCGTAGGCTGCTCGCGTATTCGCGTCGTTCTTTGAGGGATAATGATAGTACTTTTTGCTGCCATTCAGGGGTTCGGGTCATCGCTCTAAACGCCATATAGTCATCATCTTTTGTACACAAGCTATCACCGTGCATAAGCAGATAAGAGTGCCCGTGGTAGCTGATAACAGATGGATCTTTTAATAAGGTAATATTTGCTAGTTTGGCAAATGTCTCGCCTAATAGAAAGTCTCGGTTGCCATGCATCATATAAA
>AEVK01000271.1 GCA_000209515.2 gamma proteobacterium IMCC1989 | reverse complement strand
AGGACTATCAGAAATAACCGCCCATGGTGATTACCTCTATATTATTGAACGTGACAATCAGATTGGTGAAAATGCGAAGATCAAACGTTTATATCGCGTTGCCCAATCTGACTTAAAACCAAATAAACTAGGTTCTCAATTAACACTAGTGAAAAAAGAACTCGCGTACGATTTCATTCCTGACTTGAAAAAAACCAACGGTTATATAACCGACAAAATTGAAGGTTTTGCAATAGATAGCAAAGGAGAAGCATATGCCATTACTGATAACGATGGGGTAGATGACAGCTCTGGAGAAACATTCTTTTTTTCAATTAAAAACTTTTAAAACATTAAAAAAACCACGAATCTACGCGAACTTAATATAGGTTCGTGTAGGCTCGTGGTTTTTTATTGATCATCGTGTAACAAAAAATAAATAAAAATAAAATAAAAATGTAACAAACAAAACGTATAGTTCTCGCTGTTGAAGAAATAAAAACTGGGGCGTTATAAAGAAAAAAATCAATAAATAAAAATCCTTTTATCATCCATGAAAAAATTTAAATCATTCAACACAAACACTATTTTATTTATTAGGGGTTACCATGAAAAAATTACCATTAGCATTGGCTGTCAGTTTAATAGCAGCATCGAGCTCGTTAAGTGCTGCCACCATCTATGAAAAAGACGGGTTCAAGTTCAAAATGGATGGCGATATTCAAATTCAATTAAGAAAAAGAACAGGATCAGGTGAAGAAACACATGTTGACATTGATGATTCAGAACTAAAAAACAAAATCAGTTACGACTTAGGCAATGACCTAACTGCTTTTGCTGAAGCACACTTTGATACCGGCAAGGATGTTGACGGCGCTGTAGAATCAGAAGAAACGTTTGTTGGTATTAAAAGCAAAAACTTCAAATTCCAAATCGGTCGCATGGACTATGTAACTGACAGTTTTGCTACTGAACGTGGCATAGAAGAACCTACCAATCAAACAGCTTTTGAAGCAGGAGAGGTTAGCGGTACCGATGTGATATTAATGGAAGCTAAAGCAGGTCCAATGACATTTGCATTGTCTCACGACCTAGGTGACTCCACTCGCAACACTGCATTATCGTCTACCGATATTTATGTGTCTGCAAAAGTTAACTCTAACTTACAATTTGGCGCTGCCGTGCAAAGCTTAAAAGAAACACCTGCAAGTGACACAACAAAAACAAGCGGTGTTAATGCAAAGCTTAAAATTGGCAAAATCAGTGTTGCTGCTGATTATAGCAGCCGTGACGACAAGCACAGCAAAGCTAGCTTAGCTGATTTAAAAGTGACCAATCTATCTGTTGCATTTCCTGTAGCGGCTACGACTAAAGCAACTTTAGGTATCACTAACCAGTCAAATAAATCAGATACTGCTGCCGACAGCTGGTATGCCAACGTCGTCTATAAGTTCCCTAAAGCGAAAAACGTCAGTATTTTTGCTGAAATCGAAAATACAAATGAACAAGACTCAAGCATGGGCTTTGTTGCAGGCATGCGAGTTAAGTTTTAATTTGTAAAATTAAGTCAATAGCATTGCCCCCAAGGCTATTGATCATAAAAACTACCGGCTTTTGTAAGCCGGTAGTTTATTTATAGCTCTCAGCAATTCTCCTCTTTTCTCACAACATTATTTAGCTAGATGATAGTAGGCTACCTAAAGGTAGTGCATTAGTGTTTACAACCTCCCGCATAACAAAACTAGAGTGCACGCCTGTCACTCCTTCTAATCGTGTTAGTTTACCCAATAAAAACTGTTGGTAGGCCTCCATATCTTGGACGACAACCTTAAGCTGATAATCAGCTGTCGACCCTGTGATGATTAAACACTCCAATACCTCTGGGTAGCTTTTCACAGCTCCTTCAAACGCATTAAAACGTTCAGGCGTATGGCGATCCATGCTAATACTGATGAGCGCCATTAAACGTAAACCTAATGCTTTCGCATTCAGCAGTGTAACGGTGTGACCAATTATACCTGCTTCTACAAGCGCTTTTACGCGCCGAGAACAGGGCGACGGTGAAAGGCCTATTTTTTCTGCCAATTCTAAATTACTGATACTGCCATTGAGCTGCATCTCTTCTAAAATACGCCTATCGGTTCTATCAAGCTTTATCATAATCCTACCCTCAAAATAACACCTACCGATATTACGCTATTATTAACCCTATAAAAACAAATTATTAGTGAGTTATTGCGCAAAAAACCAATATAGATAACTAATTAGCAATCATTCACTACACCCTATTAGCTATACTAAATGGGCTATATAGCATCATGCGAGTGAATACCCACAAACCGTTTTACCCAAGCGACTGTGAAGAGCAAACTCACAAGGTATACTCTTTCTACCACTTATCCGGTGGAGAAATCAGGCTCTCTGAAGTTGTTATCCTTTTCAGAGTGCCCCATAGGTATTCGCATGAATACTTTCTTTTTATCTGCCAAACAACAGGTTAATTATGAGCCAGTTCGACCATACTAAATATGCCCCCTTTCCAGTGATTAATAAAACTGATCGTCGTTGGCCATCACAAACCATTCAGCAAGCACCGTTGTGGTGTGCTGTTGACTTACGTGATGGTAACCAAGCACTCATCGAGCCGATGAATGTTGCACAAAAACAACGTATGTGGGCATTACTGGTCAAACTCGGTTTCAAAGAAATAGAAATTGGCTTTCCGTCTGCCTCTCAACCAGATTTTGACTTTTGTCGCTGGCTGATCGAAGAAAATCAAATCCCTGACGACGTCACTATTCAAGCACTCACTCAGGCCCGAAGCGGATTAATTGCACGCACTTATGAAGCATTAAAAGGCGCAAAGCAGGCAATCGTTCATGTATATAATTCAACATCGCCAGTACAGCGTAAAAAAGTCTTTAATCTGGACAAGGCTGGCATTATTGATATCGCACGAAACGGCGCTCAACTCGTACTAGATCATGCCAATAAACACCCTGAAACAAAATGGTTTTTTGAGTATTCCCCGGAGAGCTTTTCTAGCACCGAAATCGATTTTTCCATTGAAGTATGCAATGCCGTCATTGACGTATGGCAACCCACACCTGAGCATAAAGCTATTTTTAACTTACCTGCAACCGTGGAGTGTGCAACGCCCAATGTATTTGCTGATCAGATAGAAACCTTTTGTGATCAAATCAATGCAAGAGAATCTATTATCGTGAGCTTGCACACCCACAATGATCGTGGCTGCGGGGTTGCTGCCGCTGAACTAGGCTTAATGGCTGGAGCAGATCGCATTGAAGGCACTTTAATGGGCAATGGAGAGCGTACTGGCAACATGGACATTGTTACAATGGCGATGAATTTATATAGCCAAGGTATCGACCCTGGATTAGATTTATCTAATGCAGATGAAATAGTTCGAATAGTGAGCGAATGTACACAAATTGCCGCTCACCCAAGACACCCATGGTTGGGGGAGTTAGTTTATACCGCTTTTTCAGGAAGCCACCAAGATGCTATTCGTAAATGTCTTGCACAGCAACCAGAAGACGAACCTTGGGATGTAGCATACTTACCAATCGACCCACGTGATCTAGGGCGCGATTATCAATCTGTCATTAGAGTCAATAGTCAATCAGGGAAAGGCGGGGTTGCTTACATATTAGAAAATGACTACGGCTTACAACTTCCTCGTTGGTTACAGATTGAGGCAAGTCAAAAAGTACAAGCTCATGCAGAACAGAAATCTATCGAAGTCAGCCCTGAAACAATATGGGAAATCGTTCAAAAATCATTTATGACGACTGAGCAAGGCTACTCCCTCAGCAGCTATAATGTACAGCGTAACGGTGAGCATGAAGGTGTCAATGCCACACTAACAAAACAAGATATGGAAGAAGTTCATATTAGTGGAAAAGGAGATGGCGCGCTGTCTGCATTTTGCCAAGGATTAGAACAAGCACTAAAAATCCAGCTAGAAATCATAAACTATGATCAACACGCTATAGGGTCAGGTACTGACGCTAGCGCGGTCGGTTATGTACAGGTAAAAATAAATAACGATCGTTATTGCGGCATTTCAAAAGACAAAGATATTATTAGCGCAAACCTAAACGCAATATTAGCCTGTGTAAATCAAATGGAAAAATAAAAGATATAAACAAAATCACACTTTCCGCAAATTATAAAAACGTAAAGTGTGTTTTGTTATCTAATAATAAGCAAAGGGCTAAACTGTAATAGCCCGAGCTTGAATTAACAGCTTTAACTACACCTATCCTTCTCTAAAGAACCTGCTCCCTCTACTAGAACAATCGCTTGTCAACACTCTTAACTTCCCCCACCTCCACTATTACTTAAATTTCATGCATAAAAAAAC
>AEVK01000272.1 GCA_000209515.2 gamma proteobacterium IMCC1989 | reverse complement strand
GGGTGATTGAGTGCCCTTATTTTTTTTCAGGTTTAAGTGAAACCAAGGCAGCTCAGGCAGATTTGAATCGTGAAGTATACAAAGTGTGTCCGGAACGGTCATGGATAAAAAAGCTCCTATGGCCATATCAGACTTTAGGGTAGCGAAACTGGCTCTAAGCTGCCTATCTGGCAAACAGCCCGCCAAGGTATTCCGTATTGGTTGAGCGCATTTGTTGTCGCATGTCTAAATGCACATGTCTCATTTCCTAAGGCAACTGACAGTGGTCGCTGCTGACTCAAGCTACTATCTTTTATTCCAGTCCAGACTAATTTATCAGACACTAAAAACTCATCGGAGTTACCTTTTTTGAGACTCGGTGACGATCGTTATGTCTATTTTCCCTGCTTCTAATTCTGTTCGTGCTAGCGGTTTTTTTTCTAGGCTTAAGTAACCCCAAAGCTTATGTCGCCTTTATTTCTCTTTATGCTTCGCACACGCTTTTTCCAAATTCACCGTCATTGGATATTTTTGCTAAGTGGTTGTTATGTGTGGGAGTGATGATAGTAGTGGATACGATATGGCTATTAATAGGGGTGAGTTTACGGCACGCTAATTTGAGTGAAAAGGTAGAGAGGCGACTGAATATTTGTTTTGCTATTACTATTCTTGTCGCGACATTAGCGTTGTTTATTTAAGACGGCAGTAAGGGGGCAAAGTCAATTTTTCTAAACCTCTAACCTCTAACCTCTGAACGATGATTCAGCGCTGGTGGTTATAAAAATTAACTCTGGCCCCTGCCAAAGCCAAAAGGAAGCACTTACTCGGCCAAGCAAGCCAGCTGCGCAGCATTGAGTTCTTTAATGCCTTTTTTTGCTAATGTGAGCATTTGCATAAATTCTGCTTCACTAAAGGGCTCGCCTTCGGCAGTACCCTGCACTTCAATCATGCCGCCGTCATCGGCCATGACAATATTCATATCGGTATCGGCGCTAGAATCTTCTGGGTAATCTAAATCGAGTACCGCTTCTCCTTGGTAAATACCGACCGATATCGACGCAATCATCCGCGTGAGAGGGTTTTGTTTAAGCGTGCCATTAGCCAGCAATTTATTTAATGCATCTGCCAGTGCAACACACGCGCCAGTAATAGAGGCGGTACGTGTACCGCCATCGGCTTGAATCACATCGCAATCAATGGTGATGGTGCGCTCACCTAATACCTCTAAATCGACAGCGGCGCGTAGTGAACGACCAATTAATCGTTGGATTTCCACCGTGCGTCCAGTTTGCTTGCCACGTGCGGCTTCACGGTTCATGCGTGAGTGAGTTGAACGTGGCAACATACCGTATTCCGCCGTAATCCAGCCCTTGCCTTGTCCACGCAAAAACCCCGGGACGCTGTTTTCAATACTGGCGGTACAAATCACTTTAGTTTCGCCAAACTCAATTAGTACTGAGCCTTCAGCGTGTTTGGTGAAGTTTTTAGTTAAGCGAATAGGGCGAGTTTGATCGGGCGTTCTACCACTGGGACGATGCATAAGAAACCTATAATAATAGCTAGCGAAAAAGAGAAATAGTCAGGCCGCGAGTGTACAGGAAAAGCCTTGATCTGGCTTTGTCTGTGTTAGAATTGCGCTCCATTTAACCTCATGATTTATCGACAGCTATCAACTAACACCATCACTCACTACTATCACTCATCATTATCACGGATAAAATTTATGCCTAACAGTATGACTGGCTTTGCTCGACAAGAACAACAAGCTGACTGGGGGAGCCTCAGTTGCGAGATTCGCAGTGTGAATCAGCGTTATTTAGAGCCATTTATTCGTCTGCCGGAATCGTTGCGGTTGTTAGAGCCTGCAATACGTGAAAAATGCCGCCGTACATTGCAACGAGGTAAAGTAGAAATAACCCTTCAGCTTACCTTGAATATGGCACAAGCCAGTTCATTAACAGTGAATAAAACACTCGTTAGCCAGCTTGCGACGGCAGCGGCAGATGTAGTTGATGGCATGGGGAGCGTTCATCCTATTGCTGCTTTAAGTCCTTTAGATGTGTTGCAGTGGCCTGGTGTGTTAGAGCAGGCTCATGTGGATATGAATGAGATTGCGACAGCTGCAAAAACCTTATTTTCACACACGTTAGATTCATTGCTTGAGCATCGTCAGCGTGAAGGTGTTGAGCTGCAAAGCCAGATTGAACAGCGTTTAGTGGCAATTGATGGGTATGTTGATGATGTACGTCAACAGATGCCGGCGATTATTCAGGCACAAAAAGAGAAATTACAGCAACGTCTGCTAGACTTGGCAGCAACGATTGATGAAGATCGTCTAGCTCAAGAAGTCGCTATTTTAGTGAATAAATCTGATGTTGATGAAGAGCTCGATCGCTTGAGTATTCATCTTACCGAAGTGAAACATATTTTAAGTCAGCAGGGTGCAATAGGGCGCCGCCTCGACTTTATGATGCAAGAGCTAAACCGTGAGGCTAATACCCTTTCGTCTAAAGCCATTCATACCGATACGACTCAAACAGCCGTGTCGTTGAAAGTGCTTATTGAACAAATGCGCGAACAGATTCAGAATATAGAATAATGAGAATTATAGGTGTGATAGTGAATGTAATCCCCTTTTCCCCCAAGTTTAGATAAGAGATAAATAAATGAGTAAAGGTACATTATTTACTGTATCTGCTCCTTCTGGTGCAGGCAAGACTAGTTTGGTGAAAGCGTTATTGTTGCGTGATGAGCAGATACAAGTATCGGTATCTCACACAACACGAGCGATGCGCCCGGGCGAAGAAGACGGTAAAGACTATTGTTTTGTCAGTCATGAAGTATTTGAAAACATGATTAGTGATGGCACTTTTTTGGAGCATGCCAAGGTATTTGAAAATGCCTATGGCACGTCGAAAACATGGGTGAATGCTGCTTTGGAACGTGGTGTGGATGTGATCTTAGAAATAGATTGGCAGGGTGCGCAGCAGGTACGCGAGCTAATCCCTGAGACCGAAAGTGTTTTCATTTTGCCTCCATCGTTACCCGCACTGCGTGAACGTCTCACTGGGCGAGGCCAAGATGATGAAGCGGTGATAGAGCGCCGTATGCAGGCGGCCATTAATGAAATGTCGCACTTTAAAGAGTCGCAATGGCTTATCGTAAATGATGTGTTTGATATCGCATTAGAGCAATTACACAATATTATCCGTACCCAGCGCCTTCAAACCAGCAAGCAGCAGGCGAATTACCAAGTATTATTACAAGACTTATTAAGTTGAGCATATTGTGTTCGATGGTGGTATTGCGTAAACTACCGAGTTCGCAATTTATCCGTCTAGCGTTCTTGGATTTTACAGTATTAGTCCGTTTTTGTGGTTGATTACTGTTGTATTAGCGCTTTGGACGAAATAGTAGATTCTTTTTGTTATCCCGATTATTTTTGGAAAATTATTATGGCTCGTATCACCGTTGAAGATTGTTTAGATCATGTAGATAACCGCTTTGAATTAGTTATGGTGGGTACAAAAAGAGCGCGTCAAATCGCTACTGGCGGCAAGGATCCAATGGTTCCCGAAGAAAATGATAAGCCCACCGTTATCGCGTTGCGTGAAATCGAAGAAGGTTTTATCGGCCCAAGCATCTTAACCGAGAAGGAAGAAGATGATTACGAAGAAATGGTTGATGATATTGCTGCCATCGAAGCTAGCCTAGCGGGTGGTTTAGTTGAAGAGTCTATACCACAAGAAAATGACGTTGAAATTACTCCAGCGGCAATGAATTTAGAAGAAGATTCAGAATAACGGCGTAGTATTAACACCTGTTCTTTGATTGCTAGTAGCATTTTTCTTTTCTGGAGAATGTTACTAGCAAGACACGTCTTGTTAACACTTGTCTAGTGTTGGCTATATAACTTACATCCAGACCTGCAACATTATGTTAGCAACACCATGGCGCGATAGTTTATGTCTGCAATTGATGATTTTTTAGTTTCTCTCAGTAGTTATTTAGAACCAGAGCAAATAGCCACGGTTGAGAAAGCTTATTATTATGCAGAAGAAGCTCATGGTGATCAGAAACGCAGCAGCGGTGAGATGTACATTACTCACCCCCTTGCAGTGGCTAAAATTTTAGCAGAAATGCACATGGACCATCACAGCTTGATAGCTGCTATGTTGCATGATGTCATCGAAGATACCATTAGAAGCAAAGAAGAAATTATCGAAGGGTTTGGTGAAACGGTCGCTGACATTGTTGATGGTGTCAGTAAATTAACCCACATGGAATTTTCCAGCCAAGAAGAAAAGCAAGCGCACAATTTCGAAAAAATGGCGATTGCCATGTCGAAAGACATTCGTGTCATCATCGTCAAGCTCGCAGATCGCTTGCACAATATGCGAACGCTAGGCCCGCTTAAAGCTGAAAAACGCCGCAGAGTGGCTAAAGAAACCCTTGAAATGTATGCCCGCATTGCGGCGCGATTAGGCATACAGTCGTTCCGAATTGAATTTGAAGACCGTGGCTTTGAAGCACTCTATCCTCTGCGGGCAGCACGTTTAAGAGCGGCTGTATCTGCCGTGCGCTCTAAGCAAAAAGAGCTCGTTTCACATATCCAAGAAAGTCTTGAAAATCAAATGACTCGCTGGGACATCAACTCTATTGTTATCGGTCGTGAAAAGCATTTATACAGTATTTACCGGAAAATGGAGCTAAAAGGCGAGAAAAAGCGCCGTTTTCGCGATATAACCGACGTGTTTGGCTTTCGCATTATTGTCGCAAGTATTGATGACTGCTATCGCGTATTGGGCGCGGTACATAATTTATATAAGCCTATTCCTGGCCGCTTTAAAGATTACATTGCCATTCCTAAAGTGAATGGATATCAGTCTATTCATACCGTGGTGAATGGGGCAGAAAACGTGCCTGTCGAAGTGCAAATTCGTACCAAAGAGATGGATGAAATTGCGAGTACGGGTATCGCTGCACATTGGCTGT
>AEVK01000273.1 GCA_000209515.2 gamma proteobacterium IMCC1989 | reverse complement strand
CCCATTTGGTGTTCGCCGGTAATCGAGCCGATGAATTTGAGCAGCGTTTACAGGGCGTGAGTTATGCCGACATCGCCAAACAAGGCGGGGGCATTCAAGCGACGGTTAAGGCGACGCGTGCGGCATCGGAATCTACTTTGTTTGATATGGCTTTTGCTCGTGCATCGGCTATGAGTCAGCAAGGTGTGACTAGCTTAGAAGTTAAATCAGGTTATGGTTTGGATATTGATACCGAAATAAAAATACTCCGCGTAGCTCGCGCACTCGAAGAGGTATTGCCTCTCACTATTAAAACCACTTTCTTAGGCGCTCACGCATTACCGCTTGAATATAAAGGCAGAGCGGATGATTATATTACCTACGTGTGTGATGAAGTGTTGCCGCAAATAGCGGAAGAAAAGTTAGCAGATGCCGTAGATGTATTTTGCGAGTCTATTGGTTTTACCGCGGCACAAACGGAGAAAGTATTTCAGGCGGCGCATGCATTAAGTTTACCGGTAAAGCTCCATGCAGAACAGTTGTCTAATATAGGTGGCAGCGTGTTAGCGAGTCGTTATCAGGCTTTATCGGTTGATCATATTGAGTTTCTAGACGAGGCCGGTGTGAAAGCGATTGCAGCCAGCGACACCGTGGCGGTATTGTTACCCGGTGCTTTTTATTGCCTGCATGAAACCCAAAAACCACCCATAGAATTACTACGAAAATATAAAGTGCCAATGGCTGTCGCTACTGATTTTAATCCCGGTTCTTCACCGATGGGCTCGCTACCGTTAATGATGAATATGGGGTGCCATTTATTTGGTTTAAGTGCGCAAGAATCTTTCGCTGGCGCGACTATTAATGGAGCAAAAGCTTTAGGTGTTGATGATGTCGTTGGTTCGTTGGCGGTAGGAAAGCAAGCGGATATAGTGAGTTGGAATATCGACCACCCACGTGATTTGGTCTATCAATTTGGTTTGCAGCCGGTACATAAAATGTGGAAAGCGGGGAAGGTGATTATTTGAAGCTGACCTGTTGAAAAATAATTAGACGAGAGTGAAGTGCAATAGAAAAAGGCCATAGAAAAACACTGCTTCTATGTATTGGTATACATTGTTAACGCACATCAATAAATAGAGGCAGCAAAATAGACTAATGAAGCTATTGTTTACGTCAAATCATTTAACGTAAACAACTCGTCTATTTAGCCTGTTAATAAGCTTAAAAACTAGTAAGTGTTTTTTATTGATTGGTTTTTTAAAAAATAAATCAATATTACCTATGAGCTTTAATAAACGCGCAGCTTAATTCAGCAAGCGTTTGTCCTACCACACGCTTGCCAGCTTGTTCGCCAGTGGGATGTCGGCTGGGTGCGCCTTCGGCTAAATGAAAATATTGCACCTTGGGTAGTGTGGCTATTTGGTGTACATAGAAAAGGGCATCATCGAGTGAGATACCTGCTCGGGTAATGGCGCTGCTAGGCATTTCGGTAATCGCATCAACATCCACTTCGATACCAATGGGCGATGAAGCGCCGGTTAAATACTGCTGTGTTTTTGTTATGCACTCATCAAAAGTGATTTCTTTTCGCCAAAAAATTTGTTGCATGCTGTAAAAAGGAAACTGCAGTTTTTTGAGCGCATTCAAGGCATCGGTAGAATTTTTTTGTTCATGTAGCCCTAGCACGCTGTAGCGCTCAAGGTGACCTTCGTTATGAGCGTAACGGAATGGGTTGCCGCTATGGCGACCTTCTAACGCGCGAAAGTCTGCATGGGGATCAAGGTTAGTGACCGCCATCGCTTGTTGTTTTGATTCTGCGCAGGCTTTAATAATGGGGTAGGCATTATTATGCCCGCCACCAATGATAATGGGGGTGAGCCCTGCATTAAATATCGACAATAAAATGTGGTGCACTCGTTGATCAAGTTGTGCGCATAATTGTTGTTGATGCGTATGCGATGTATCCGATAATGCAGCATGCATTAAATCATCACAATCAATATGACCCACTAATAAAATATTCTCTCCAGATAAAAACGCATTGCTTTGTAGATTTAAAAAATACGTGAGGAATGCATCCCAACCTTTTTCGGCGCCTGCGTATCCGTGGTTAGCGACAGGGCCAATACTTTCTGGAATGCCAATGAGTGCAAAGCGGTAGCCTTGCTGAGTGGCGTTAGATATTTCTTTTGCAGTGTTTACGATGCCAACTTTTTGTCCCAGTTTTTCTTCACCTGCGCGCGCTGCGGTGTAGTGGTCGAGTTGTGACTGTGTGAATAGCGATAGATGTTGAAAAGGGTATTGCATGGTGGGTCCACCAATGGTTGAAAGCTTATCGAGATCGATAAGTGTGAATGAATTAAATTCCCATTTCTTTGCGTAATTTCTCCATGCGTTGAATGTTTTCTTCTTTGCTTAGTGGGTCGGCTTCTTTGTTGGGTAGTGCAAGCGGCATGATGTCGGATAGCGCAACACCGTCAATCACTTGTTGGCAAAGTTTTTCATAATGGGCTTTAAATACGGGAAAGGCGACTCGTTCGGTATTGTTCGCAAGAAAATACCAGTCTGATTGTTTGCCTGCGTAATACACGGCTGGGTGTGACCATGTAGCATTAGTTTTTGGTGATGGCGCGTTACAGGCTTGACGATAGGCATCGTAAACATTAGGTAATGACATGTCCGTACTGAGTTCCGTACAGGCGCGAACAATCTGGCTGATGGTCGGTAAATAGTCGGAGGTTTTAATCACGCTATGTACAGCGCGTAAAATAATCTCAGGATTAAATAACGATAAGCTTTCCATCCACAAACGCTTGGCAAAGTTAAGTTCTTCTAATTCTTTGTAAGCACTAAAGTATAAGTGATGATAGTTTAATCGTAGCAACTCAAAGCTCTGGTTGATGCTGTCAATCAGATGCTCTTTTTCTTCTGCAGATAAAGCTTTGTTGCCTGTTTGGCTGCTAGCGTTATTGCTGTTGGAATTAAGATGCCCAGCTTCTGTCGCTAAGTTGGTCTGTGACTTTGCGATCTTTTGTGCGACTTGTTCCAGAAGCGGGTTGCTGTCTTTCATAATGTTGTTTCCACTGGTGTTTTACGTGGCGCAAGAAAATATTGTCCCAGCTGTGCATGGGTTGTGCGCGGTTGCGCCAATATAAAATAAATTCGCCGACCTGTTGGTGAATAAAGTCTGGTTCGATATTGGAGTGTACAGTTAAAATTTCTAGGCAGTCTGCGGAAGGCTTCCAATTTTCTTTTATCAATTCCGGGTGCTTATTTTGCACAATACCGGCCTGTACAAAACGCCATTGTTGAATAATGTGTTCGGCAAATAATGTGCCCCATTCAGAATGCAGCGCGCCTTTTTCTATCCATTTATGAATAAATTCGGGTATGCACTCGTCAATAAATGACAGGTCGATACCTTGGCTGGTATTCAAATACGTTAAGGTATGTTGATCGGGTTTCCAGTCAGGCGACATGGAGGTGCTGTGCTTTTTATTTAAGAAAGGGGTATCTTGCTTTTCCCAATCCTCTTTTAGCCATGAGAAAAACGGCATATCCCAATTCGCATTTTTAGCACCCGATTGACGATGATATAAAGAAAAACGCTGTATGGATTTTTGCACAAAGGTATCAGGAATACCTTCTTGTACAACTTGTTGTTGTAGGTTTTCGCTAGGTTGCCAATGGTCAGGCAGTGCGGTGGCGTTACTGGTTTTAGCAATATGTTTTTGCCACTTTACTTGTAGTTGGCTGATAAACTTTGCGCCCCACGTGCGGTTGGTTTCCCCACGCTCGCGCCAATAATGTACAAATAAAGGTAGTTGCTCGCGTACAAAATGTTGCGGGATATTTAGCTGGGATAGCATGCCCAGCGTATCTTTATCGGGCTGCCAATTCGGTGGCAGTAAAGTCGCACCTTGCGAGGCTTGTCGATGCTGTGCAGGTCTTTGTGATGTTTGCGGTGGCGCTTGATGGCCTAAAACATCGGTGTTATTTGCATTGTTAACACGTGTTTGAGTCGTTTGGGATAAGGCCGATGACGACTGTTGGCCTTGCACTTGTTCAATGGCTTGTTGGTTAAAGGCAAATTTGAGTATTTGGCTTTGACCGTAAGGCGCAGAGAGCAATAAAATAATACCGATATCACGCAAGCGTTGAGTAACGCGTTGGATATCTAAGTCATCCCAAAATGGCATATAACGAGCGAGCTGTTCGCCGGTTAGCTCATGCCAAATATAGCCACGGCTTTCTTGGCCGGTTTGCAGGCTGGTGAGCTCGTCTAATAACGACAGTAGTACCGACTCTTCTAAGCCGATAGTGGCCGCGAGTGACGGGAAAACGAGTAGTGGTCTTTCAGGGATTAAAGATGACATTTTTCTATTCTATCATCACCCGTCTGGTAGGGTATACGGGAAAATAATCTCTGGTTGAGCTATAGGCGATAGGTAGCAAGGCGGGTAGTGGGCGTGATAAAGTAAGCGAATAACACACTAATCAGCGCTGAATACAAACATTCAACACAATCACTCAACACAAGCACTCAGCACGCGTCTAAAATGAGTGACCATATCAATCACAAGCGTGTCAGTAAGTATTAGGCGGTATGTATTTTCACTTCCTTACTATAAACCGCTATCTGCAGCGATTCACTACCCCAAGGATTATTCCATGATCATTAAAAAACCTCTTATCTGTGCCTTAACCATTGCTGTTATTGGCGCTAGTTCATTCAGTCATGCTAGTTGGTTCGATAAAATTAAAGAAGTGGTGGGTAATAATGTGTCTACCGAGCAGGTTGAATCAGTCGTCAAGAGCGCAACAGGGGAGTCAGCAAGTTTATCAACTGAAGAGATTAGTGCAGCTTTTAAACAAGCCTTAGAAATAGGCAGTAAGAAGGTCGTTGACCAGTTAGCGACAGCGGATGGCTTCAATGGGGATTCGGCTATTCGCATACCGTTGCCAGAAAAGATGCAAACCGTTAAAAAATGGTTAGGTAAAGTGGGGCTAGGTGATCGTATGGATGATTTAGAAGTCAGCCTGAATCGTGCCGCAGAAAACGCGACGCCGAAAGCGAAAGCCTTATTTGTAGATGCGATTAAAGCCATGTCGTTTGATGATGTGCGTAATATCTACAGCGGCGGTGATAATGCCGCTACTGAATACTTTCGCGAAAAAATGACGCCTGAACTAAGCAAAGAAATGGAGCCGCTCGTGCAAAATAGCCTAGCAGAAGTGGGTGCAGTTAAATTGTATGACGATGTGATGGGCGATTATAAAAATATTCCCTTCGTACCGGATGTAAAAGCCGATTTAGTGAGCCACGTGGTAGATGGAGGCTTAGACGGCATTTTCCATTATCTTGCCAAAGAAGAAGCGGCGATTCGCCAAAACCCCGTTAAGCGAACTACCGAATTGCTCGAACGAGTGTTTGGTGCGGAATAAACGCTGAATATAATAATTAACTAGGAAAACCATTGTGGTGGTCAAAATGATAAGACGCAGTATAGTGAGTGTATTAGCGATAAGTTTGTGTTGGGCGAGCAGCGCTTTTGCTGAAACCCCGCAACCACAAGTGGCGCAATTATTTGTGCGGGGTGAAGCGCAATTAATGGTGCCGCCGGATCAAGTATCGGTATCCTTGGGGGTGACTACTGAATCGGCCACGGCAAAGAAGGCGGTTGCTGCTAATACACGAAAAATGAATTCGTTGATGAATGCCTTGGCTAACCTTGGTTTGAGCGATAGCGATTATAAAACGCAAAATTTTCAAGTACAGCCCGTGTGGTCTTCTCGCCCTAAAGGCGCGGGCAATAGCTGGAAAGCCAGTATCGTGGCCTATCGTGTCACCAATACCTTATATGTCACCACCTTAGAGTTAGATCTTATCGGTGATATCATCGGCGCATCAACCGAGGCCGGTGCGAATCAAGTGAACTCGGTGAATTTCAGCTTGTTTAACGCCCGACAGTATCGTCAGCAGGCCATCACCCAAGCCATGGAAAACGCACGAGCGGATGCCGAGGTATTAGTGCTTGCCAGTGGCGACAGAATTAAGCGTACGCTATCGCTCAATCTAGGTAACGCGTCTGCGTCTAAAGAGCGAGTGCAAATGAAAACCATGGCAAGAAGCAGCTTGATGGCAGACTCTGCCGCCTTCGAGCCACCACCCATCAGTGCTGGCGATATTACCGTTCGTGCATCGGTGTCGGTGACTTATGAATTAGAAAGCCCTTAGAAAGTCTTTAAAAAGCCCTTAAATAACGAGAACAAAACAATATGAATAACGACGACGATATCGTCTATGGTTTACACGCAGTACAAGCGCTAGTGGATGGGTCGCCTCAACGTATTCAAACCTTATGGTTGCTAAAAGGACGTAACGATCAGCGCTTGCAGTCTATTCGTTCTGTTGCAGAAAAAAGTCGTATTACGGTACGCACCGTTGCTCGCGAAAAACTCGATGGGATGGTAGAAGGGAATCATCAAGGGGTGATTGCGTCCGTGGTGAATGTTACTGAGGTTTACGATGAGGATTATCTTAAAAGTCGCCTACCGAAAATGAAAGAGTCGGGCGTTATACCGTTTATTTTGGTCTTGGATGGCGTAACCGACCCGCACAATTTAGGTGCCTGTCTACGTTCTGCCGAAGCGGCGGGTGTGCAGTTTGTGATAGTGCCAAAAGATAATTCTGCCTCGCTCACCCCCACTGTAGTGAAAGTCGCTTGTGGCGCTGCGGAAGTGTTGCCGTTAGTGCGCGTGACTAATTTGTCTCGCACTTTAGAGTGGCTGCAATCACAGGGCGTATGGCTGGTGGGTGCTGCTGGTGAAGCGGAGCAAGATCATTATCAGATGAATTTAACGGGCCCGTTAGCGATTGTGATGGGCGCGGAAGGCAAAGGTTTGCGTCGCCTGACTCGCGAACGTTGTGACTCGCTGATTCGCATCCCTATGATGGGTGAAGTGAGTAGCTTGAATGTATCGGTAGCGTCGGGTATTTGTTTGTTTGAGGCGTTACGACAGAGAAGTGCTTAACTAGCTTTGACCAGCAAAAGTGAGTTCAAGAATTTGTAGGGCTTTTTTGCGGTCGACTTCAGAAAGGGTTTCGACAAAGTCGACAATGTTCTGTGTAGATTTGCGTAGTCGCTTGGGATTGTACTCTGGGCTGTCTTCTTCTATGCCGTAATAAATGGGCTGGCCTTTGCCTTGTAATAGCCAGTCGATAGATACGC
>AEVK01000274.1 GCA_000209515.2 gamma proteobacterium IMCC1989 | reverse complement strand
GCTACCACAAAACAATCAACTACAAAGCCGTAATTTATGGCGGCGTTAGAGCTAAATATGAGAAACTTTAGAATAATAATTGCTTTTATTTCTGCAGGCGTAGTTTTTAGCTCAGGCTTAATATATGGATTTAAAGAAGGTGTTAAAAACTATTCTATTTTAGAAACTGTCGTTCAGGGCGCTTTAAGTCGTCACCAATTAGCAGCAATTGACAAAAATAATGTAGGATCTGTAGCGCATCTTTTTGAATTGAGTATTGATAATGGTCTTCATAGTTATGCTATATACCAATCAGAGGGTAATAAATTGCTATCGAAATACTTTTTACCCACTCATCTCCAAGGCTTAGAAGGTTACGTCGATCTCATGGCTGAGTATAGAGGGAATCATCCAATTGTTTATAACTCAGATTGGGCAACCGAAAATTCAGCTGAGCATACAGAAAGCGAGAAAATGTTAAATTCAATCAAGAGCACACTTAAAGATAGAGGCGTATCTGAAGTTGCTCTAACAAGGTTGTCAAATTGACAGCTA
>AEVK01000275.1 GCA_000209515.2 gamma proteobacterium IMCC1989 | reverse complement strand
CTCACCTGATCAGAATAATGATAAGTCGTTTCGTGCCCCTCGCCATCTGTCACAGCGATGACTCGACCTTGCGCATCGTAGTTAAACTTCACTGAGGTGCCATCACTTTGCGACACCGTATCCACTCGACGTGAATCACCATCGTAGGTATAGCGCGTTAAATATTCATCACCATCGGCAACCGTATTGTCATCCGGACTCAAATCCACACTCACTTGCGTCAGACGATTGAGAGAATCATATGCATAACGCACCAGCGTTTGGGAAACACCCGCATGACGTGTTGTCACTTCGGTCGCGTTAAGCCCTTGGTAGGTAATACTCATTACCTGACCTGAAGCATCTGTCACCGAGTTAACAAAACCATTAGCGTGATAACCATAAGTCGTCGTATTACCATCAAGATCCGAGCGACTGATAAGGCGGCCTTGGTTATTGGTCCAATCATATCGTTCTTGATGCTGTGAGCTGCCTTCGGTGTACAACCACTCACCCGCATCGCTGTCGTACGCCAAGGTATCGTGAGCGCCATCGCCCTCTTCGCTCACGTACATACCGCGAGAAGCATCATATTCAAACGTAGATTCACTACCATCACCCGCTGTTCGGGTAATACGGCTGTTGGCGGTATTCAGCGTGCCCGTTAGGGAGGACAAACGCTGATTAAAGGCAAAACGGAAGTTATCGCCGTTATCATCATTGTGACGACCTTGACTATTGTAAGTTCGCACCAGAGAACTATCGATCCCTTGACCGACCAGTAATTGATCTTGCTGCTGCAGCACTACGTTACCGGTACTCGCATTCACATAAACACCGGTATTAGCTTGGCCTATAGTAGCCTGACCCGTGCCTCCCTGTAGACGAGAGTTGTTAAGTCCTAGCTCAGCAGTACTGATAATTGACGGCATTGATTGCACCCCTAAATGCGTAGCCTCACCATTGTGATATGAGATGAGACTATTTGGTCGTGTGTGGTTGTTTATAAATATAACTAGAAGGTATATCCAACGAACGTTGAGATTGTTTAGGTATAAAGGAAGATATTTGGCATTTATTTTTTGTAAATATGTAAATCTGGGCTATGAGTCATATGCAGTGCCTAAGTAGTAACTCGATTGAAGCGATATTAGGTTAGCGAGCAGATAAGAGGCTCCGTTGCATATAACAGAGCGCTTCTTAGCTGAGGAGGGAGGAAAATTAAAGGAAATTAGTGCTTATT
>AEVK01000276.1 GCA_000209515.2 gamma proteobacterium IMCC1989 | reverse complement strand
TAGTAGGGTGTGGTTGGTTAGGCGCTTACGCTCTTTCCAATACCACAAAAGTTAACCCTTAGACGAAAAAGCTCTACGCTGTTTGATGCCGGTATCATTTAGCAGTCGATGATATTCCTGAGACTCCATACCGTAGATAGTCACTTTCCAGTCGTCATCAAAGTGAAATCCCCAACCATAGGTTTTGGATAATGGAGAACAGCGAAAGCATGCCTGACTTTTACGCTGAAAATTTTCTAGAGTAAAGGATTCATTCCGCTGGCGATGTATGTGCAATAGAATCTCGTCTGAGCTGTATTGATAGGGGTTTTGACTAATGATCTCGTAGCTTAATTGGGCAATGGTGGGCGGTGTTTTTTGAGGTGGTATAGTGCCAACGGTTTTTTGGCAACTTTCGGCAACGGCTATAAAGGTATTGTGATAGTTTGTAGTTCTCATGGAAAAACAATAACACGAAAAAACCTTGCCAAAAGTATAGGGGATATTCTCTTGATAATATTCATTCTTATCGCAACTCATTGATGTCAAAATACACATTATGCTTAAGCTACTTTTGAAATACCTTTTTGGATAAGCTTTTGAATACTTTTTTTAAGAACAGCGCACCCCAGCCTTTACCAATAGATACTTTTCTACAGGACATTCAACACGCCCTTGGCGAGCAGAGTAATGTGGTGTTGCAAGCCGAACCTGGTGCAGGTAAATCTACGGCGGTGCCGCTGTATTTATTAGATGCGTCTTGGCTGGCGACCGATACCGGCGCAAAGGCGAAGACAATTATTATGCTCGAGCCGCGACGGGTGGCGGCTAAGTCGATTGCGCATTATTTGGCGAACCAGTTAGGTGAAAAAGTGGGTGAGCGCATTGGCTATCATGTCAAAAATGATCGTAAAGTTAGTTCGAATACTCAGTTAGAGATTGTGACCGAAGGAATATTAATCCGCCGCCTACAGCATGATCCTGAATTGAGCGATGTCGGCTTAGTTATTTTTGATGAGTTTCATGAAAGATCGTTACAAGCTGACGTGAGTTTAATGCTGGCATTAGAGGTGCAGCAAACACTGCGAGATGACTTAAAGTTACTGGTGATGTCGGCCACGATTGATACACATTTTATTGCTGATTATTTAGATGGGGCGGCAATTATTGAATGCCCGGGACGCTCTTTTCCTGTATCTGTAGATTATCAAGAAAGCCGTTCGTCGCATCGGTCTGGCAAGTCTTTTGGCAGCACGGTTAACAACACGTCTAAACAGTTATGTGACCAAGTAATGACCGCATTACAAACCCCTTTGGGCGAGAAAACACTAACAGAAAAGCAACAAGGCGATGTATTGGTTTTTTTACCCGGGCAAGCCGATATTACACGCTGCGTTAACGAAGCATCGAAGCGCTGGAACAGTTCTTCCCCTTCCTCGCCCTTGTTTTTACCTTTGTTTGGCGGCTTGAGCTTGGCGCAACAAGAACAGGCAATACAGCCCGCCCCCAATGGTCGCCGACGAGTTATTTTTACTACGAATATTGCTGAAACTAGTTTGACTATCAATGGCGTGGTATGGGTGATTGATAGCGGTTTAGAAAAACGCTTACAGTATGACCCCAGCAGTGGCATGAGCCGTTTAGCTACGGTCGCCATATCAAAGGCATCGGCGGAACAACGCAAAGGACGCGCTGGACGCGTACAAGAAGGTCACTGCATTCGCTTATGGGCGAAGACCAAGCAAGCCACGCTGATTGATTATCAGCCTGAAGAAATACTGAGCAGTGAGCTCGCCAGTACGGTACTCGAGCTCTATGCGTGGGGACAAACCGATTACCACACTACGCCATGGCTAACCGCACCGCCCTTGGGGCATTATCAAACGGCGGTGAGCTTATTAGTCGCGCTGGGCTTGCTTAACGACACACATCATTTAAGTCGTATCGGTAAAGACGCTGTGCACTTAGGTGTTCACCCGCGCTTGGCCGCCATGTTATTACGCTGCGTGACGCCTACAGAAAAAAGCATTGCCTCTGATGTCGCCGCACTACTAAACGAGCAAGATATTATTGCTCGGCAAGAGAATATCGGCAGCAATGTGGATATTAGCCAACGCTTTATGGCACTGCAAGATTATCAAGCAGCAAACAAAAATGACAGACCAGCGATACTTAAACGATATGGCCTTAAACGAAATATCGTTGAACAGGTGATGGTATTATCGCGTGGCTTACATAACGGCCTGCGACAGCCAGCCTTGTCTATGAGTCAACTGAGCGACTGGCAAAGCCATATCCCCGCCTTATTGCTGCATGCCTATCCAGACAGGCTAGCTAAACGCCGCTCAAAAAGTAACCGTTATATTATGGCCAATGGTAAAGGCGTCGCTTTACCGGATGACGATGCCTTATGTGGTAGCGAATGGTTGATCGTCAGTGATTGCGATGGGCAAAAACGCGAAGGACGAATCTATGCTGCTTGCGCGATTGAGAATTCACAAGTACTCACACTATTAAACGAAAAATTAATAGAAACAAAGATCTACGCCTTAGATAATAAAAAGCAAAAAATAGTCGGGCGAAAACGCATACACTACGAAGCCATTACCCTATCCGAAACCGTATTAGCGGATATTCCACAAGAGGCGTTTATTGAATGCCTAAGCGATGTATTCAAAACCGAAGGCTTGAGCTTGTTGAATTGGACTGCCCGTTGCGAACAATGGCTAAGCCGTGTGCAATGGCTGGCCGATTACACGAATGATATCCCAAACTTATCCCGCGAACATTTACAAAACACCGCTACGAGTTGGCTCTTGCCATATATTTCGCACATTAGTAGTTTGGCGCAATTAAAAACAACGAATATTTTTGATTTATTAACTGCTAATTTATCGTGGCAACAACAGCAAGAGTTAGATGCCGAGGCACCAACAAGCTACACTAGTCCCAGCGGTAAAACAGTCGATATTATTTACGACAAAAACCAAGGGCCGATGGTCTCAATCGTATTACAAGAAATGTTCGGGCAATTAAGTTCGCCGGTACTCGCTTACAATCAAGTACCATTACGTTTTGAATTACTATCACCCGCCCGCAGACCAATACAAACCACCAGCGACCTTGCCAATTTTTGGGTCTCTTCATATTTTAACGTCGCCAAAGACATGCGTGCTAAATACCCACGTCATCGCTGGCCTGACGAGCCGTTGCTAGCAATTCCGGGGCATTCTCGCAAGCCACGAAAGTAGTACTTGCAGTCACTATATGAATTCAGGGACATATAAATATATCTAGGATCGCGTTCATCAGTATCGAGACACTATATTGGTAAAAACATGCCCTAATATCCCGTTTAATACAGGCAAAGTTGACGAAGCTTGGCTATGATTAACACATTGATAAATTCTTTAAGCACAAGTAATCAGTCTTAATCGTTAAATGTAAGGATATCCTTTTGCCTCACTCGTATGAATTTCAGATCAAATGGTATCAACGCCTTAGAATTCGAGCGTTGATGTTTTTTGTTCTTTTAGCGATATCTGTTATTGGCGTCACCACCATTACGATGAATATCGTGAGTCAGGAAATCACCGAGCATTTAGCTTATGAAAAACTGAGTCACTCCCAACAAGAAGTTCTTACCGGCTTATCCGAGCGCACTAAAATTGCTGCGACACTAGCCAATACCATGGCATCTATTGCCATTAACACCTATGAAGAAACCGATCTTTTTAAAAAAACCATTACCAGCGTCATCAATAATGCAGAATCTAAGTCGTTAGTCGTTGGTGGGGGCATATGGCCAGAACCGTACGTATTTAACCCAAAGAAAAAGCGCGACAGTTATTTTTGGAGTCGAGATAAACATGGAAATTTAGAGTTTTATGATGACTACAATCAGCCAGATGGTAATGGTTATCATAGGGAAGAATGGTACGTGCCTTCTAAATATTTATTATCAGACCAAGTATATTGGTCAAAGTCCTATATAGACCCTCATTCATTGCAGTCCATGGTTACCGTGACAGTGCCAATGAGAAAAAACAAACAGTATATAGGGGCAACCACAATAGATCTTAGGCTTGATGGTCTTCATGCGCTGCTAAAAAAGTCTACATCACGATTTAATGGCTATGCTTTTGCCGTAGATAGAAA
>AEVK01000277.1 GCA_000209515.2 gamma proteobacterium IMCC1989 | reverse complement strand
AATGATCTGACGGCCACTTTTAGTTGCCATTCTTGCACGGAAACCGTGGTTACGCTTACGTTTGATAACGCTAGGTTGAAATGTTCTTTTCATGGTAATTGCCTTAATTTATCAATAGAGCTTTCTTACTACGTATCATTACGAATAAAAAAGCATTATTTAAGCACTTCTGATAAGTACTACATAGCGATTAATATTTGCTCCGACTCAGAATATAGAGATAAGAAGAGAGTAAAAATCAACCATCTAAAAAATTGAGCGCGAATTCTAAAGAATTAACCTAAAAAATGCAATCTTTAAAGCAAGGAATTTAAAGTAAGGAATATTCTACTAAATAAGTAAGGTGTATGATTTTAGATCGTATTTGATGTATCCCTTGTATTGCAAGGGATACATCGATTTCACACCGTTATTGGACAGGAAACTCACTGCTAATAAACAGTTTATAAACATACTTATACATTTTATATTTGTTTTAAAATGCTTTTGTCCACAGATTTTTTGCTTTTTTTTATTTTCAAGTTGTTGATAAGTTTGTGATTTTTTATTTTTGTTGGTTTTTAGTAGTTGTTTTTGTGGATAACTATAGCGATTTTTTTTGCACAGGAGTAGAATGCGTCGCATAATTTGAAATTATAAAAGTGCTCAGTTTTATTAAAAGCTAATCAATCATTTCATTGCTATGGAGTGCTCTTTTTTCGCGCTTTTTAATGGGTAAAAACTCTCCCTTTTTTTAATATCATACTAAAAACAATAACGACCGTTCGGCAGGGGTAATTTGAATTTACCGCCAGCTTTAGGAGATAAAAACGGAATGACAACGATTGTATGGCAAAAATGCCTATTATCTTTACAGCAAGAGCTATCTTCACAACAATTCAATACTTGGATTCGGCCCTTAACGGTGGACGACTCAATAGAGTCGCCCCATGACTTCTGCTTGCTGGCTCCCAATCGTTTCATTTTGGACTGGGTTAACGATAAGTTTCTGCAAAGAATAAAAGAGCTTGTGCAACATTATTTTTCTGCGGAAAAAATGCCATCTCCTAATACGGTAACATTGAAAGTGAGCGCTGAATTACAGCCGCGCTTCCAATCAAAAACATCTGCACCAGTAATGCTAAAAGATAATCACGCTACGGTTGAACATGAATCTTCGCAGCTTTCTCAAAGTGGTTTTGATCAGCAAGCACAAACATCTATTGTATCGGCTGATAAATCGGAGTCTTTTATATCAAGTGAGCCGTCTCCTGCAGAACATCGACCCGAAGATGAGTATTTTTCAACGGCAGAAACATCAAATCCAAACAATAACGATACAAGCCCCGCTCTTTCATCGGAAGCAGTTGAGTCAGCTAGTTTCGCTGGTATAAGCTCTAATACCTTGTCAGGCAGCCACATACCGTCATCAGGAATGGATATAAGTGATGGCCAAATAAGTAGTTATAGTGCAGTAGGTGATTCTCCTTTAGAGCGTGGAATCACTCCTGCGAATGTGGATCGTAATTCTACGGTTAGACAAAGCTCCGTAGAGGGTTCCTTACAGCATCGTAGTGCATTGAATAAGTCATTCACTTTCGACAGTTTTGTTGAAGGTAAGTCTAATCAAATGGGGCTAGCGGCAGCACAGCAGGTGGTTGAAAACCCGGGCGGTTCTTACAATCCACTCTTTATATATGGTGGTGTGGGTTTAGGTAAAACTCACCTTATGCATGCCGTAGGTAATGAGATGGCGAGGCGTAATCCGAATGCTAAAATCGTGTATTTGCATTCTGAGCGCTTTGTTGCTGATATGGTAAAAGCGCTACAGCTCAATGCGATTAACGACTTCAAGCGCTATTATCGCTCAGTTGACGCACTACTGATTGATGATATCCAATTTTTTGCCGGCAAGGATCGGTCGCAAGAAGAGTTTTTCCACACATTCAATGCCTTACTAGAAGGCAATCAGCAAATTATTCTAACCTGCGATCGTTACCCTAAAGTAATTAACAACTTAGAAGAGCGTTTAAAGTCACGCTTTGGTTGGGGGCTAACCATAGAGGTAGAGCCTCCAGAGCTAGAAACACGAGCGGCTATTTTACTAAAACGAGCTGCAGAGATTAAAATTGATCTCTCTTATGATGCCGCATTTTTTATTGCCCAACGGGTGCGCTCAAACGTACGAGAGCTTGAAGGCGCATTAAAGCGCGTTATTGCTAACGCCACATTTACTCAGCGGCCTATTACCGTCGATTTAGTAAAAGAAGCACTGAAAGACCTATTGGCTTTGCAGGATAAGCAAGTCAGCATAGGGAATATTCAAAAAGTAGTTGGTGAATACTACAAAGTAAAAATGTCAGACTTGTTATCAAAACGTCGAAGTCGCTCAGTTGCTCGACCGAGGCAAGTTGCTATGTCGTTAGCCAAAGAGCTCACTAATCATAGCCTACCAGAGATAGGAGATGCCTTTGGTGGACGAGATCATACAACGGTATTGCATGCTTGTAGAAAAATAAAAGAGCTCTGTGATGTGGATACGGAAATAGAACAGGATTTGAAGAACTTACAGCGTCTTTTAACGACATAATTAGTACAATCACATCGCTTATTAGAGATTGAAAACTATATTTGTCGTACAATAAACCGTCTTTTTGTATTGGTGTTATATTGATGTTTGTTGGTGTTTAGTAATATTTTCGTTAACACCAATCTCTATCGTTGAGATAGAAAATAAATACACAAATTCTCACATTATTAACAATAGTCGTAATAGCGTTAGTGCGATCTGTGTATCGAGCAAAACGTAAACTGGCACAGTGTTTCTGATGGTTTTACACACATAAAAGCCCATAAATTGAATAAATAAAAGGGAAATCACATGAAATTTTCCGTATCGCGTGAAGCGTTACTTGTCCCATTACAGTTAGTTGCTGGTGTTGTTGAGCGCCGACAAACCCTTCCCGTACTAGCGAATGTGTTGGTTGTTCTAGAAAATGAAACACTGTCGCTAACAGGCACTGATTTAGAAGTTGAAATAGTGGCTCGATTACCACTGGAAAACCCAGTGCAAGATACTGGAGAAATTACGATTCCGGCTAAAAAACTAGTCGATATTTGCCGTTCACTACCTGATGGCGCAACGGTTGAGTTTATTCTTCAGGAAGATCAAAAGGTTATCGTTAAAAGTGGCCGCAGTCGTTTTACTTTAGCGACATTGCCTTCTAACGATTTTCCTTCGACGGAAAAAAGCGAAGGTGATTTACAGTTTTCTTGTTCGCAGTCGATTATTAAGCGCTTGATTGATAGAACTGCATTTGCGATGGCACAGCAAGACGTACGTTATTACTTGAATGGTATGTTGTGGGAAGTGGAAGGTAATCGATTACGTTGTGTAGCTACAGATGGACACCGTTTGGCGATGTGTGTACGCGAACTCGATATTGATGTGCCTGAAAAATCTCAAGCAATCTTGCCCCGCAAAGGTGTAATTGAGCTCTCACGCTTACTCAACGACCAAGAAGCTCAAATCGACTTAACGTTAGGTACACATCACATCCGTGTAGATACGCCGAACTATACTTTCACCTCTAAATTGGTGGATGGAAAATTCCCTGATTACGAAAGAGTATTACCCAAGGGCGGTACGAACGTCGTATTGGGCAATCGTACTGAGTTAAAGCAAGCGTTTGCACGTACCGCTATTCTGTCCAATGAAAAATACCGAGGCGTACGTTTAAACTTTACAGAGGGTTTGTTGAATATTGTCGCAAACAATCCAGAACAAGAAGAAGCCGAAGAGCAGGTTGTTATCGACTATAAAGGCGATGAAATTGAAATTGGCTTTAATGTTAGCTACTTGCAGGATATCACTAGTGTATTGAATACAGAAAATGTAAAAATTACGCTTTCTGACGCGAACAGTAGCGCATTGTTAGAAGAGCCGGAAGAGGGTGATTCCGTGTATGTAGTGATGCCAATGCGTTTGTAACAACGTTTATAACAATGTTTATAATAACGGTTTGTCTTTGATTGAGAGAGCAGTGTGTGCATATTATGTTTTTTTACAAGTGTAATCGTATGAACATAGCCACCTGTTCCTCTTTCCCTCTCTCCATCATATAGCTACCTAGAGAATACTCTTTGTCTTTCCTTAAGACTCTTTCAATCCAACACCTGCGTAATCTAAATGAGGTGTCAATTGAGCTATCTCATAAGATCAATATTTTCTATGGGGATAACGGTAGTGGCAAAACAAGTATCTTAGAGGCCGTGGCCTTAGTCGGATTAGGGCGTTCTTTTCGCAGCCATAAGACGCGTTCCTTAGTGAATCATCAGCAGACACAATTAACTGTATTCACCCATTTAGATGTTAGCGATATTGATGTTGGCAGTGCTTCTATTCCGGTAGGCGTACAAAAGTCGCGTAATGGCACAGGTGCTATAAGGGTTTCAGGTGAAACGATTCGTTCTGCGGCAATACTGGCGAAACAGCTTCCATTACTAATTATCAATGCAGGCTCTTTCCAGTTAATAGAGGGCTCTCCGGTACAGCGGAGACAGTTTTTGGATTGGTTGGTGTTTCACGTGAAACCTGAGTTTGCAGAACTGTGGCGTGCATTGCAAAAGGCGCTCAAACAGCGCAATAGCTTGTTAAGACGTGATAAAATAACTCGTTCAGATATTAAACCTTGGGATCATGAATTAGTTCGTCTTTCTCAAGTAATAGATTCGTTTAGGTCGGAAGTGTTTTTATCGCTGATATCTTGCTTTGAGCGCTGTGGTCAAGAGTTTGCGGTAGATCAACTTAATATCGATATGGAATATTACAGGGGTTGGGATAAAGATCTGTCGATAGAAGCGGCATTAGAAAATGATTTTGAAAGAGATTGTCGAGATGGTTATACACATCAAGGCCCTCAGCGAGCAGATATAAAGATAAAATCAAAAAGTAAGCCTGCTGTAGATGTACTAAGTCGAGGTCAGGAAAAGTCGCTGATATGCGCACTTACGATTGCCCAAGCTCATTTATATCAGCAGTCTACCTCCGGTAATTGTGTTTTTTTGATAGATGATTTAGCGGCGGAACTGGATAAACAACATATAGAAACCCTGACAAAATGGCTAACAGAGCTAAATGCCCAAGTGTTAGTGACAGGTGTGAATAAAGAAGAGCTATTTTCTCCGTGGAACAAAGATAAAACAGATGTAGCAGTGTTTCACGTGAAACACGGTGAGGTTGAATCGGTAGAGTTGTTAGCTGCCGAATTAGGACAATAGTTGGATAGTAAACATTAGGCAGTAATGATTGAACAGCACACATATAGATGTTTAATATCGATATTTAAGCGATAAACGCACAGCAATAAATGCTCAAACAGAGTAAATGATAGTTAACAACATAATAAACGCATGACGAATGGGATAAAACAGCTTATGTCAGACGATAATCAAGTCGAAAACAATTCAGTTGAAAACAGCTACGACTCGTCCAGTATCAAGGTATTAAAAGGCCTAGACGCAGTAAGAAAAAGACCCGGAATGTATATTGGTGATACAGACGACGGCACAGGTCTACACCACATGGTGTTTGAGATAGTGGACAACTCTATCGATGAAGCCCTCGCCGGTCACTGTTCAGAGATTAAAGTGATTATCCACCCAGACGAGTCTGTTTCTGTATCTGATAATGGCCGCGGGATACCTACAGAGATCCACGAAGAAGGCGTATCTGCAGCGGAAGTCATTATGACAGTACTGCATGCGGGTGGTAAGTTTGATGATAATACATATAAGGTTTCTGGTGGCTTACACGGAGTAGGTGTTTCTGTGGTAAATGCCTTGTCTTCAGAACTGAAAATGACGATTCGCCGCCAAGGTAAAGTTCATGAACAGATTTATAAGCACGGTGTTCCACAAGCGCCACTAGCGGTGATTGGTGATACAGAACGAAGTGGTACCGAAGTTCATTTCAAACCATCGGCTGAGACCTTTACCAATATTAAGTTTTATTTTGATCAATTAGCTAAGCGTCTACGAGAGCTTTCTTTCCTAAACTCTGGTGTTCGCATTGTTTTAAAAGATGAGCGTAGTGCAAAAGAGGAAATATTTGAGTACGAAGGCGGTTTACATGCGTTTGTAGCCTACCTAAATACCAATAAAAACCCTATTAATAAGGTGATGCACTTCAGTAGCTATAGAGAAGAAGATGGTGTCAGCGTTGAAGTCGCATTGCAGTGGAACGATAGTTTCCAAGAAAATCTCTTGTGTTATACCAACAATATTCCTCAGCGTGATGGTGGTACTCACTTAGCCGGATTCCGTGCAGCGCTCACTCGAGGCTTAAATAGCTATATTGAAAAAGAAGGCGTACTGAAAAAAGATAAAGTGAACACTACAGGAGATGATGCTCGCGAAGGCTTAACCGCGATTGTCTCTGTCAAAGTGCCTGATCCTAAGTTCTCTTCTCAAACTAAAGATAAATTGGTTTCTTCCGAAGTAAAGTCGGCAGTAGAGCAGGAAATGGGCAAGGCTTTTAATGATTATTTACTAGAAAACCCACAAGAAGCCAAAAGTATTGTGGGTAAGATGATCGAAGCAGCGAAAGCGCGTGAGGCCGCTCGTAAAGCTCGTGAGATGACCCGTCGTAAAGGTGCATTAGATATTGCTGGTTTGCCGGGTAAATTGGCAGATTGCCAAGAAAAAGATCCAGCATTGTCCGAAGTGTACTTAGTGGAGGGTGATTCAGCGGGTGGATCAGCTAAACAAGGCCGTGACCGTAAAACGCAAGCTATTCTGCCACTAAAGGGTAAAATTCTAAACGTAGAGAAAGCGCGTTTCGATAAAATGCTGTCTAGCGTAGAAGTGGGCACTCTCATCACTGCTCTAGGTTGTGGCATTGGTGCGGAAGAGTTTAATGCGGATAAACTGCGCTACCACCGTATTATCATCATGACAGATGCGGATGTGGATGGATCACATATCCGTACGCTGTTGCTGACCTTTTTCTTTCGTCAAACACGAGAGTTAGTCGAGCGCGGCCATATTTACATTGCTCAGCCGCCACTTTATAAGATCGCGAAAGGTAAACAAGAACAATATATAAAAGACGAAGCCGGTAAAACCGCATTCTTTACTAATGTTGCTTTAGACGGCGGGGAAGTGTTTACTAACCCCACAGCGCCTGCTATTTCAGGAACAGCATTAGAAGCCTTGGTGAAAGAATATCGTCAAGTATTATCGACCATTGACCGCTTATCACGCTTATACCCTGAAGCGGTACTCGAAAAAATGATTTATATGCCGGCATTGAGCCTAGATGAATTATCTAATTTGGACGCTGTTACTTCATGGAGTAATAATCTTTCGGTTGCTCTTGAAGAAGTGGAAACTAGCGGTAGTAGCCGTTATCTTGTCACCATTAAAGAAGATGAAGAGCGTAAATTATTCCTTCCTCAAATAGAAAAACTATCTCATGGCTTAAGTCATGAATACCCTTTTAGTCACGATTTCTTTGCCTCGGGTGAATACCACTCTATTGTAGAGCTAGGTAAAAAACTAGATGGCTTAATAGAAGAGGGCGGTAAGGTAAAACGCGGTGAACGAGAACAGCCTGTAGAAAGCTTTAAACAAGCGCTGGATTGGCTAATGTCGGAGTCGAGTCGAGGTTATATGATTCAACGCTATAAAGGCTTGGGTGAGATGAACCCGGAACAACTGTGGGAAACGACGATGGATCCAAGTACTCGCCGTATGCTGCAAGTGACAATAGAAGATGCGATTGCTGCTGATCAAATTTTCACCACGTTAATGGGTGATAATGTAGAGCCACGCCGCGATTTTATCGAGACCAATGCATTAACCGTAGAAAACCTAGACGTTTAATACAGCTTATATCATCAGCTACACCTCCCCAAAAGCCGGTTTTTACCGGCTTTTTTATTCTTCTCTTTCCTTATATCGCTAAGCTTGTTTTATTCCAGCGAAATTTGAAATATCGCATATACTTAAATGACATTGACGACAATTCTTGGTGTATGGACGGACATTAAGAGTTGCATTCAAGCCATCTCCGCTATGTTTATTGTATCTAGTAGGTAGGCTTGTTGTTCAAACAATAATAGGTCACATTAAGAACTATGAGTGCTTTACTTCAACAACCGCAAAAAATGCAACAAATAGATATTATTAAAATCTATGAAAAAAAGCGCTGTCTCATCGTTGATGATTTGACAGAAGTAAGAGCATTGTATAAACGCATGCTGAGATCGTTTGGCGTAAAAGAATTAGATACAGCAGCGACTGCAGACCAAACGATGGAGCTTTGTCGGAATCATAACTACGGAATGATTATTTGTGATTACAATTTAGACGACTCTAGAGATGGGCAGCAAATTCTAGAAGAATTACGTCACATGCAAATGCTTAAGTACACAACCTTATTTATTATTATTACAGCCGAAACCTCTAGAGAGATGGTGTTGGGTGCAATAGAAAACCAGCCTGACGATTACATTACTAAGCCGATATCGCAACAACTGATGCGTACACGTTTAGACCGTGCTCTCTTAAAACATGAAGACTTATTTGCGATTAAGTTATGCATGGATAGCAAAAACTTTTCTAAAGCGATTAAGTTATGCGATGAAAAAATACAAAGTAAGCATCGTTATGCGTTAGATTGTATTCGCTATAAAGCACAGATTTATATCATGATGGGAAAGCCAGAGGAAGCGCAAAAAATCTATACAGCGATTCTAGCAAAAAAAGATTATGCCTGGGCTAAGATTGGTTTGGCCCGCGCTCTAATGGCCAACGAAGATATGGATAGTATTGAGCCGCTCTTAAAAGATATTTTGGCTACAGATCATCGTTATATTGAAGCACACGATTTACTGGCCGATTACTATGAAAAAACCGACCAGCCAGAGAAAGCACAAGAAGCGACAGAAGAGGCGACCGCACTATCTCCAAAATCAATTACCCGTCATCGCCGTTTAGCGGAATTGGCAGAAAAAAATGGTGATGATGCGACTTGCCTTAAAGCTTACGAAGAATCCATTCGATGGAATTACAATTCGTGCCATGCAACGCCGGAAGATTATTTAAGCTTGGCTCGAAAAACAGTTGATGTTGCTAAGGTATCGACACCGAGAGAAGCGGTAGATAAAACTAAAAAGGCATTAGGTTTACTAGAAAGAATGCAGCGACGTTTTCCGAAAAGAAAAAATAAAGTAAAAAGTCATTTTATAGAATCACAATTATATGCATGCCAAGGAAAAGAAAAATTCGCTCAATCACTGTTAGAGCAAGCGGAGGAAGGCTATGATATTTTGGATCCAAAAGATACGGATGCTCGCTTAGATTACGCTTGCGCACATATTATGAGTGGAGATAAGCAAAAAGCCTATAAAGAATTACACTTACTCTCTAAAGAGAACAAAAGTTCGGCTAATGTATTAAAACGTATTGATCGTATTAGCGAAGAACCTATTAGTTTGGCAGGTAAAAGCTGTGCCGCAGATTTATCAAAAAAAGGAATTGGTGCTTATCAAGCGAGACAGTACGACAAATCTATTCAAATATTCAGCGACGCGTTAAAAATGTTTCCAAACCATGTCGGCGTAAATTTAAATTTAGTACAAGTGATTATTGCTAAAGCAGAAGTAGAGCCTAAAACCAATGATCACTATCTACGTTGTAAAGAATGCTTTAGCAAAATAGGCATTCTAGCTGATGATCATAAACAATACGCAAGACATCAGTTCTTATTAAATCAGTTTAAAGATGTTTATAAGGATTATGAAAACCTTTCTAGTTTTTAATCAAAATTTTACTTATAAAGTTAATCTTAACTGATCAATAACGGATTGCGTTTTTGGTTTGATTCCCCGCCATTGATAAAAAGATTCCGCCCCTTGGCAAACCAGCATACCTAATCCATCCGCTACTTTTTCCGCTCCACACTGAACAGCCCATTGCATAAATACAGTAGGTTTTTCTCCGTACATCATATCGTAACAGCTGCTATTGTTTGAGATAGTCGTATTGGGTAAAGCAGGCAAATCACCATGTAAGCTAGCAGAAGTGCCGTTGATAATCATATCAAATGTGTCATTTATATCACTGTAATGACAGGCTGATAATATAGTTTCGGGTGTTGTATTTATGTCCTCTATGAGTCGCTGTGCTTTTGCAACTGTCCGATTAGCAATGACAATTTTCTGTGGTTTAGTCTGGAGTAGTGGGTCAAGAATACCTCGAACAGCACCGCCAGCCCCTAACACTAAAATACGTTTATTGGTTAATGTCCATTGTAGGTTTTGTGTGACATCGTAGATAAATCCTGCGCCGTCAGTATTGTCGCCTTCGATGCCATTATTTTTTTTGATTAAAGTATTTACCGCACCTGCTTTTTTTGCTCGATCAGTTAAAGTATCTGCATAATGTAAGGCGTCTATTTTAAACGGCACAGTAATATTTAAACCTAGACCTCCTTGATTAAAAAACTGATCTGCTGCAGAGGAAAACTCATTTATATCGACAAGCTCGGCTGTATAGGCAATAGATTCTCCCGTCTGCTTAGCAAAAGCTTGATGCAGCACCGGTGATTTTGAATGGTGTATAGGATTACCAAAAACGGCGTAGCGTGGAATAGTCGTCATTGTTCAGTCACCTCTGTTGGCACCCATTCTTGTGCAGGTAAAAAATCTCGCGCTAGAATATTTTCGGCACTATTTTCATCTGGTTGATAATTGTATTCCCAGCGCACCAGAGGTGGTAAAGACATTAAAATAGATTCTGTGCGACCACCAGTCTGCAAACCAAATAAAGTACCGCGATCAAATACTAAATTAAACTCTACATAGCGACCACGGCGATAGAGTTGAAAATTTCGTTCTTTGTCGGTGTAAGGAATATCTTTTTTATTATCTAGTATCGGCGCGTAGGCATGAATATAGCTATCACCTATCGATTGTAAAAACAAAAAACTTTTATCAAAGCCTAATTCATTAAAATCATCAAAAAATAATCCGCCAATACCACGGGCTTCATCTCTGTGCTTTAAATAAAAATAATCGTCACACCATTTTTTAAATCGCGGATAATAACTTTGATCAAAAGGGTCACAGGCATCTTTAGCTGTTTGGTGCCAATGAACGCAATCTTTTTTATCGCCATAATAAGGGGTTAAATCGTAACCCCCGCCAAACCACCAAACCGGAGCTTCCCCTTCTTTTTCAGCAATAAAAAACCGCACATTCATATGGCTTGTGGGCGCATGTGGGTTGTTAGGATGAATGACTAAGGAAACCCCCATGGCTTCAAAATTTCGACCCGCTAGTTCTGGACGATGTGCAGTAGCCGAGGCCGGCATTTTATCTCCGAACACATGGGAAAAATTCACTCCGCCTTTTTCAATAACATGACCACCGGCTAATACACGGGATTTTCCGCCACCCCCTTCATCACGTTGCCAAGTGTCCTCTATAAATTTTCCGCCATCAATATTTTGCAGAGCCTCACAAATATTGTTTTGTAAATTGAGTAGGTAATCTATAACGGCTTGTTTATTGGGTGTGCTCATAGTGGTCTGTATTTGTTGGGTGAAAAGTACGTACTAATAGAGTTTTGTTAATAGCTTCTGTTTACCGGTTCTGCTTTATCGGTTTATAGTGACGAGCTTTAATGATGGTATTAGTTAACAGTATAATGCGATTGTTAGCGAGATTATTTGATTAAAAATAATATTTGTAAAAAACTTTTGTAAAGAAATAATTATCGAATGACCACTCCCGTGACCAGATCGGTAATAGTAGAGGGTTCAGCGCGTTGCCCCACGCAACCGCTAACAATCCAATCCAGCTCTGGTTGATGTTTGAAATAACGTTTGACTTGCCAGGTTTGCTTAGGCGCAGGCTTTCCTTGTGGGTTAGCAGAGGTAGAGACTATCGGCCCACCAACAGCATTACATAAATAGCGAACGTGGGGATGGTTGCTAACCCGCAATGCAATAGAGCTATGTTTTCCCGATACCCAAGAAGGCACCGTATTATGATGAGGTACTAACCATGTAAAAGGCCCCGGCCAAGAGTTTTCCAAGGTTTTTCTTTGCTCGACAGTAATATGGCGCAGATAAGGCTCAAATTGCGCTATCGATGACGCGACTAAAATCAGGCCTTTAGATACGTGTCGTTGTTTCAGCGATAGTATTCGATGCACCGCGTCTTTATTGTCAGGTAAGCAACCTAATCCCCATACAGCTTCTGTAGGATAGGCAATAACACCCCCTTGACGCATAATGCGAGCAGCAATAAGAATGGATGGATTGTACTGCTGGAACAACATGATGTGCTTGGTGCCTCTTTTTAACCGGTGAATATCCGAATTATACGCGTTCATACCCCCAAGCAGAATGTTTTATCCAGCCATTTATTTCTAAGGTTAATAAAGCATCGCTAATATCGGCATGTGATAATTGAGTCGTTTCTATCAGCTGATCAATAGATGTTGGTGCGAAACCCAGATGTGCCAACAATACCTTATCTTTAGGCTCTAGCTCGGGTCTTTTTTTCTCTGTTTGTGCAGTAGTAGACTGCTGTAGTTCAATATGGTGGTGAGCAATCATACCATCTAAATGTTCAATAATATCCGCACTGCTCTCGACTAAGTTTGCTCCTTGCTTAATCAATTGATGGCAGCCTTTTGCTTGGGGGTTGTGAATAGAGCTAGGAATCGCGTACACCTCACGACCTTGTTCTAAGGCATACTTGGCTGTAATTAATGAACCACTTTTAATGGTCGCTTCCACTACAACCACTCCTAAACTTAAGCCGCTAATAATACGGTTACGCCGGGGAAAATGGCCTGCTTTAGGTGGGGTATTGGGTGGAAATTCGGTGATTAAGACACCTCCATCTTCCACTATTTGTTCTGCGAGGTTTTGGTGCCGTTTAGGGTAAACACTATTAATACCCGTGGCCATGACTGCGATAGTTTTTCCTGTGCTCGCTAATTTTTCATCAATACTCAATACGGCTTGATGCGCTGCTCCGTCCACTCCTAACGCTAGCCCGCTGGTGATACTAAATCCACATATAGCCAAATGTTGAGCAAATAAACGGCTTGTATTGATACCTTGGTGGGTAGCATGTCTAGAGCCTACGATGGCGATTTGAGGCAAATGTAAAGCAAGGGGATTACCTTTACAGTAGAGCAATGGCGGGGGGTGGTGGATATTGCGTAGCAGGGAAGGGTAGTGGTTATCATTAGCGCTAATAATGATACTTTGTGATCGTTCTACCTCATTAATAATGTCTGCTGCCAATGTCGCTAGTGCAGAGCTCTGAGAGTTGGTTTGGTATTCGTTGAGCAGTTGCTTTGCCTGTTGATTCAATGTGGGTAATGTTTCTGGATCAGCCTCTAATATTTGCTGTTCAGATCCACAGTGATTAAGTAATGCCCAATAGCGATGGGTGCCGACACCGGGTAATGAACAAATTAATAAGGTATTTAACGCTGCACGTGAATGGCTTAGAGGTGGCTTTTGCTGAGTGTTTTTCATAGTTCATCCTTGAACGTATTTGGTGGGTATGATGTGCGCTTTTTAGTGAGCTACAGTGCTTTGGGTATAGTGCTTTGGTTATCTTTGAGTGACAAATGAGCGCTAAGGGTTCCCCACTTTGTCATTAATAACGACGCCTATTTCTGATTCTAGAACAATCGCAAAACTCATATGCTTAAACGTTTCAAATACCATTAATAAGCCCGCACGTTCATTAGGTAACTCGATCTTTTTGGGCGTTTCTTTTTCTGCAAACGAGTCTTTTATTTCACCGCCGATTTTATAAATACCTAAAATAGTACCTTGTTTTAAGCCGTCTTCTCTACCAAGATTGAGAGTGACTACATCTAATCGTCCTACCTGTGATAAGCCAGTTTCGGTATTAACAATGGTGCCCGTCACTTCGTTTTCTGGAGGGTTGGGCAAAAAGTTTGAGGTGATTTCTCGCTCTTGATTAGGTAGTAAACGGTTGCCGCCACCTGAACGTATTTCCCTCAATGACTGGGTAATAATGAAGGTCCCAATATCATCAGCTTGTTTCGTCATTTTAGCTTTACCTAAGCTAATCGCCTGCACGCCAATAACCTCCTCTGTTTCGGGGTCAATATATTCTTTACCCTTGCTATAAATGCCGTAGTTTACGCTCGTGTTATTAAAGTTTCCGCGTGCATATAGCGGGTCACCTGCGCCCAATAAAATGCGTTGTTTCTGGCCCGCAATAATATGCGGAGCATTGTCTAATTCACTTTCTTCTACAATACGGTTGGCCGACAAAAAGGCATTAATACGTTCAAGTGGAATCGCAGGAATAGCCGTTTTAATCGATTCAGAGCGAATTTTAGGTGATAGCTTTACCGTGATTAATTGGCCGTTATTATTAGGTGAGGAGTCCGATGTATTTGAAGAAGAGCTGTAGCGTGTATCGTTATTGACAACTAACTGCGGTTTACCGTCAACAAATACCAACTGGATGACATCGCCGGGGTAAATGAGATCAGGGTTAGCAATTTGTGAATTGTCTTGCCAGATCTCTTTCCAACGCCAAGGGTCTTCGAGGAACTTGGCAGAAATATCCCACAATGTGTCGCCTTTCACAACGGTATGACTATTCGGACTATCTGCGCGTACACTAGGCTGTTCTTGTGCATGGACATAATAATTACTCCCCAAGCTAAGCCATAATAGCGCGGTGTAACGTAAGATAGATGTCTTCATAAAAGTACTCGTTTTATAGATAATATTATCTCTGCTAAGCGCTCTAATAACAAAAGCATCAAGGCGTAGAAGAGTATTATTCAATATGCTGCGATAATGCGATAAAAAGTGCATTGATATTGGCTAGCTTCTATCTGCCTTTATAGCATCAAATCCTGTATCATCATAGCCTTAGCGCGACTTCTTAGGTTTTTACTTAGGGTTTGGCTTAGGTTTTTACTTAGGTTTTGACTTAGAGCCTTACCAGTTAAAACTTTACTAGAAGTTAGCCACCATCACTGCAACGTTTTATACTGTGCATTGGTATAGCACCTCTTTTGTAATATTTACTTTATAGTGATTTTGACGATTTAATATTATGGCACAACTCCCCATTTTAGAATTTCCCGACGCTCGGCTACGTACGGTTGCGAAACCTGTAGCAGAAGTGACCGACGCTACCCGTCGTATCATTGATGATATGTTTGAAACCATGTACGCGGCACCGGGCATTGGTCTGGCCGCAACACAGGTGAATATTCACCAACAAATTATTGTAATGGATCTTAGTGAAGATAAATCAGAACCGCAGGTTTTTATTAATCCTTCCATAACTGTTCAAGGCGAAGAGCTAGACTCTTACGATGAAGGGTGTTTGTCCGTACCGGGTTTTTATGAATCTGTCGAAAGGCCAAAAAGTATAAAAGTAGAAGCAATAGACCGTAACGGCAGTCCGTTTATTATTGAACCAGAAGGTTTATTGGCGGTATGTATACAGCATGAAATAGATCACTTAAACGGTAAGCTGTTTGTGGATTATCTATCCAACATGAAGCGCCAACGCATTCGTAAAAAATTGGAAAAACAGCAGCGTGGTTAATCCGGCACCATTGAAAATTATTTTTGCAGGCACGCCGCATTTCGCGGCCTATCATTTACAAGCATTATTGGATAGCCAGCATGATGTGGTTGCGGTCTATACGCAGCCAGATCGCCCCTCTGGGCGCGGTAAAAAACTGACGCCAAGCCCTGTGAAAACCTTAGCACTTGAACATCAATTACCTGTAGAGCAGCCGCTCTCACTAAAAGCCGAAGATGCACAAGCGACCCTCGCTGCTTATAGCGCGGATGTCATGGTTGTTGTCGCATATGGTTTATTGTTGCCCCAAGTAGTATTGGATACTCCGCGTTATGGTTGTCTCAATGTACATGGTTCTTTGTTGCCTCGTTGGCGAGGAGCGGCGCCGATTCAGCGTGCGGTGGAGATGGGCGATAAAGAAACCGGTATTACCATTATGCAAATGGATAAAGGCTTGGATACCGGTGATATGTTGTACAAGGTTGTTTGCGAGGTCAGTGATACCGACACCAGTGCTACTTTGCACGATAAGCTAATGGCATTGGGTGCTCCGGCATTAACACAGGTGCTGGAACAAGTGTCCTTGCAATGCTTACAGCCTGAACCACAAGACAATGCAACTGCATGCTATGCAGAAAAAATTACTAAGGAAGAGGCCGCGATAGATTGGCAAGATTCCGCAGAAAAAATAGCGCGAAAAATCCGCGCATTTACCCCTTTTCCTATTGCCTATGGCTTTTTAGGTGACGATAGAATAAAAATCTACGATGTGAATATCAAAAGAGCTATTAAAAGAACTACCAAAAGAGCTATCAAAAAAACTATCGAGGAAACATCGCCCGAAAAAAATACATTATTTACAGCGGGAGAAATAATATCCGTTGGTGATAAAGGAATAGAAGTGGCTTGTAGTAACGGCAGTATTTTTATTCGTACCTTACAAATACCCAATAAAAAAGCCATGCCCATTGCCGATATTCTAAATGGTTATACGGATCGTTTTATCGTTGGCCAGCAATTTACTCGTCAGCCTTCGGCTGTTAAGACTTGTTAAGTAAGTGATGATTAAAAAAACCAGTGCCCGTATTATTGCCGTCAAAATTTTGTTGCGGTTACGGCAACAAAAAGGATCTTTAGCGAGTGAATTTACATTAGCTAATGAACTTGACGAGCAAGAAAAACGTTTTGCTCAAGAGCTATGCTACGGACTGTGTCGCTGGTATTTTTTACTAGAATTTCAATTGAGTGATTTACTAGAAAAGCCGCTAAAAAACAAAGACCAAGATATTTACTTGTTATTATTATTGGGTCTTTATCAGTTACAGTTTATGCGTGTTGCTCCTCATGCCGCTATTAATGAAACCGTTGATGCAGCGGTTTTTTTTCGTAAGCCGTGGGCGAAAAAATTAATTAATGGTGTATTGCGCTCGTTTCAACGGGAACACATGAGCGGCGACGACAGTATCGTATCGGCCAATGATATCAATCAAAAAATTCCCAGTGCCGATAAAATATCCCATCCGCAATGGCTACAAGAAGCCATTGTTAAAGCATGGCCAGCACAATCAAAAGCCATTTTTTCAGCGAATAATCAACATCCTCCATTCACATTACGAGTGAATCAGCAACACGCTTCGGTCAGCGAATACACCCAACTGTTAGTAGATGATAGGTCTTTCCAGACAACGTCTTACAGTGATGTAGGCCTTACTTTAGAGAAGGCAGTAGATGTTAATTCCTTACCTAATTTTGCTCAAGGACATAGCAGTGTGCAAGACGAAGCAGCACAATTAGCTGCGCCATTATTGCAGCTTGCTCCTAATCAACGAGTGTTAGATGCATGTTGTGCACCGGGTGGAAAAACCTGCCATATAGGCGAAATGGAGCCATCATTATCGGCTTTAGTCGGGCTAGATTTAGAAGAGCGCCGACTGGTTCGCGTGAAAGAAAATCTACAGCGCCTGAATATTAATGCAGATATTATCTGTGGCGATGGTACAGCACCGGATACATGGTGGGATGGGCAATTATTCGATCGAATATTATTGGATGCGCCGTGTTCAGCAACCGGTGTTATTCGTCGTCATCCAGATATTAAACTCCTACGACAGGCACAAGATGTCAGCGACGTCGCCGCGCTACAGCTGCGGTTACTGAACGCGCTTTGGCCGTTACTCGCGGATGGCGGTATACTGTTGTACGCTACTTGCTCTATTTTACCGCAAGAAAATACGCAAGTGATTGAGCAATTTATCGCAAACCACGATAATGCGCAGCATGATGTAATAGAAGCTGAATGGGGTATCACACAGCCTTACGGCCGGCAGTTATTACCGCAAACAAAAGGGCATGATGGGTTTTATTATGCGCGACTAATAAAGAGCAAATAACGCGATGAACATAGTAATTTTAGGTGCGGGTCAGGTAGGCGCAACTATTGCCGAGCACTTGGCTGGTGAAAACAATGATATTGTTGTCGTAGATCATTCAATGGAACGTCTACGCGAATTACGTGATCGCTTAGATATTGCTGTGGTGTGCGGCCATGCTTCATATCCTCATGTGCTAGAACAAGCAGATATCAAAGATGCCGACTTATTGATCGCGGTTACCGTAAACGACGAAGTCAATATGGTCGCTTGCCAAATTGCCTATAGCCTTTATCGTACCCCTACAAAAATTGCTCGTATTCGCTCCTCCGCTTATTCCAACAACAAAGATAAATTATTTCAAAACGAACACTCACCAGTGGATGTAATTATTAGTCCAGAGCGTTTAGTGTCTGACTATGTGTTTCGCTTAGTCGAACATCCGGGCGCGTTACAAGTGTTGGATTTTGCAGATGGTGCGATCCGCTTGGTGGCGGTAAAAGCGTATCATGGTGGCCCGTTAGTGGGACAAGAACTGCGTTTTTTACGCCAGCATATTCCCAATGTGGATACGCGAGTGGCGGCGATTTATCGACGTGGCCAAGCGATTATGCCCCAAGGCTCAACAGTGATAGAAGCGGAAGACGAAGTATTTTTTATTGCTGCAAGAAAAGATATTCGCGCGGTGATGAGCGAATTACGCCGTTTAGAAAAGCCTTATAAACGCATTATGATTGCTGGCGGCGGTAATATTGGTTTACGTTTGGCTCATAAACTAGAAAATAAATATTCAGTTAAATTATTAGAGCTGTCTTCTGAACGCTGTATTTCACTCAGCGAAAACCTAAAAGACGTTATCGTCTTGCAGGGAAGTGCATCAGATAAAGACTTATTACTAGAAGAAAATATTGAAGAAACAGACGTCTTTTTAGCGCTCACTAATGATGACGAAGCCAATATTATGGCCTCCTTACTCGCTAAACGCTTAGGCGCTAAAAAAGTGATGACCCTAATTAATAACCCAGCCTATGTTGATCTGATACAGGGCGGTGAAATTGATATTGCCATTTCACCACAACAAGCCACTGTAGGAAGTTTACTTTCTCATGTGCGTAGCGGCGACATGGTGAACGTTCATTCTTTGCGCCGGGGTGCAGCAGAAGCGATAGAAGTGATTGCTCATGGTGATGAGAAAAGTTCCAAGGTTGTTGGCAAATGCATCGAAGATGTTGATCTGCCTCCGGGGGCGACTATTGGCGCGATCTATCGAGAAGATGAAAAAGAAAACCAAGTCTTAATTGCACATGATAAAACAGTCATTGAAAACGGTGATCATATCATCGTGTTTTTAGTCGACAAGCGTTATACCAAACAAGTAGAAAAACTATTCCAAGTTGGGTTTTCGTTTTTTTAATATAAAAAGGCTTTAAGAAATGCGCTTTGCTATTGTTTTTCGTGTATTGGGATTACTACTCATGCTGTTCAGTATGACGCTTATCCCGCCGATGTTGGTATCCCTTATCTACGATGATAGCGCGCTTTTTGCCTTTGTTGTTTCTTTCGTCATCATTCTACTATTTGGTACTGCGGTATGGGCACCGGTACATAATAATAAACAAGACTTACGTACGCGAGATGGATTTATTGTTACCGCGCTCTTTTGGGCTGTGCTAGGGGCAGCGGGAGCATTGCCTTTTATTTTAGCCGAAAGTACTTCTTTGAGTGTTGTGGATGCCGTGTTTGAATCTTTATCAGGGCTAACCACCACAGGTGCAACGGTGATCACTGGGCTTGATACATTACCTCATTCCCTTTTATTTTATCGCCAACAACTACAGTGGTTAGGCGGTATTGGTATTGTTGTTATTGCTGTGGCGATTTTACCGATGTTAGGTATCGGAGGTATGCAGCTGTATCGTGCAGAAACGCCAGGGCCGGTGAAAGACTCGAAGTTAACCCCACGGATTACTCAAACAGCAAAGGCGCTATTCTTTATTTATTTAGGACTCACCGTTATTTGTGGTGTGAGTTATTGGCTGGCTGGTATGAGCGCATTCGATGCAATAGGACATGCGTTTTCCACTGTGGCTATAGGCGGTTTTTCGACTCACGATACTAGCATGGCATTTTTTGATAGCCCTACTATCTTGATCATTGCGATGGTCTTTATGATCTTATCGGGGATGAATTTCGCATTGCACTTTGTGGCTTGGCGCTCGTTGAGTATTAAACACTATTTTCTCGATCCCGAAGTAAAGTTCTATCTGTCATGGTTAATTATCGGCACACTGATTACGGTGGGGTATTTATATTTCACTTCGGTCTATGATTTTTCAGGCAGTCTGATCAATGGTTCGTTTGAATTAATTTCTATTTTAACCACTACCGGTTTTGGTGTGGCAGATTACAGCCAATGGCCAACGTTTTTACCATTTATGTTATTTATGTTTGCCTTTATGGGAGGGTGTGGTGGTTCTACCGCTGGTGGAATAAAAGTCATGCGCGTGATGATGATTTGCAAGCAAGGCATTCGTGAAATTCATCGCCTGATTCACCCCAATGCTGTTATCTTAATCAAAGTCGGCAATAAGCCAGTACCGGATCGTGTAGTTGAAGCAATATGGGGTTTTTTCGCCGTCTATGTGATTAGCTTTATGATTATGTTTTTACTACTACTTGCCACTGGTTTAGATTTTGTAACTTCGTTCTCTGCAGTAGGTTCGGCGATCAATAACTTAGGCCCCGGTATGGGAGATGTCGCAACACATTATGGCGCGATTAATGATACCGCAAAATGGATTTTATGCTTTGCTATGCTACTCGGGCGATTAGAAATCTTTACACTGTTGGTGTTATTAACGCCTGCATTTTGGCGTAGTTAGCCTTCGGATATAATCGAGTAGTTTTTTATCTCTATGATTATGGTCTTTTATTTTTTCTAATCGTTTTTTATTAGACTCTCTCTCTGCGTAATAATTGCACCTCAAAGCCATCCCTTAAAACGATACCTCAACTTATACCTCAACTTATACCT
>AEVK01000278.1 GCA_000209515.2 gamma proteobacterium IMCC1989 | reverse complement strand
CGTCGTGAGCATGTTCGTCATGATGTTCGTGCTCGTCGTGATGCTCATGCTCATCTTTGTGAGAAGTGCTTTCCTTAAATGGGTTGTTAATATCTATAGCATTCACTGTACACGCGATATCATTTTCTAAGCGAATAATATTGCTATAGCTACCTAATGTCGCAATAGCATCTTTGATGATTTGTTGTTGTTTTTTTGTGCTTGGCGCGTGTTCAAACCCGGTAATATTGGCTGCTGGCGATTCCAATTCAATGAGCACTTTTTGCTGATCGATAGCAATAAAAAGGTCGGCTTCACCGTGTACATGCTTGCCTGCAGATATAGCGGATAAGGGAGCTAAGAGGATTGGGATACCGGCAAGGCATGAGTAAAAGGAATTAAGGGAGTGCTTTTTCATAGTTGAGTACTCTATAGTGATTTTATTGTTATGTTATAATATAGCGTTTTTTAAGTGAAGTACTTTTTTCTGACTCGTTCTAGGCTCATTTTACAAGGGAAGAAGATAGAGTGAAGTAAAATCTTCGCCTCCATTTTAGTTGCTATTCAGCCGCGTCGCGTTATATTGATCCACTTTTCTTTATGGTTTTCTTTATGGTTTTCTTTATG